>JAAYFA010000174.1 GCA_012728445.1 Clostridiales bacterium
GTATAGAAGACGGATTCCGCCTATCATTGCAATGATCATAAGTGTAGAATTAATATATGCCGATCCGGGGGAATTCCCTACACCGCGAAGCCCGAAAAAATTGCCTATCTTCTCAATCCCAACGCTTAGAACGCCACCCATTATTGCAGCAAGGACACATTGGAAAAGCTCATAAAAGCCGGCATACTTCCATACATTGTCGTATAAACCGAATATCTTAAAAACGAGCAAATATGCTATGGTAACAAGCACAAAACGAACAATCCTTGCAGAAATCAGAGAAACAATCCCTGATACGATAGAAGTATAGTTAGATGGATTGATTAAAATGATTGCGATAACAAACGCAATGTTGACAGCAACCACGTCAAACACATACAGCAATAATTTTGCTACCAAAGCTTTTGATTTATCATGCGACTTTATCAAAATATTCCCTCCGTTTATACACTCATTGCCTATAACTATAATATACTACTTATGTAAAGTCAAAACAAATATACGATATGTATTATATGTTTTTTGATAGACTTGTTAAAGACTCGATTAGTTGCCTTATTTCCCGATATCCTGCTTTAAATTAGTAACCCTATACTGCTTTGGTGTAAGACCCGTATGTCGCTTAAATATTTTGCTGAAATGACTTTGATCATAATAGCCAAGGCCCGTCCATATATCGCACAGCGGATCTTCGCTGGATGTCAACATCATTTTTGCCTCTTCTATTTTTTGCATCTGAATATAATCTGTAATACAGTTGCCGGTTTGCCGTTTAAAACTGCTGTTGAGGTAACTGGCGTTCATTCCCAGGTTTTCGGCTATCTCTGCCACTGAAATGCGTTCACACAAGTGCAAGGAAACATAGGCTTTCACCTTTTCCGCCGAGGCGGAAAGCGACTTGTCCAAGGACTTTTTTACCCTTCCCGTCAAGTCCAGCAAAAGTTTAATTGTCAGTGCATTGACATTTTCCGCTTTCCCGCATTCCTCACATAGCTTTGAGTAGTCTTCCCACACAACATTTATTGCATTTTCTTCCAACCCCGCCGCAATAGCTTTCTCACAAGCCAAGGCGCACAAGGCAATAAACCTATTTTTTCTGCTGCGTAAAGGAATGGCGACCTCGCTGTTTGAGCCGACGAATACATAAGCTTTAATAATCCTGCTGATACCGTTCATATCGCCTTTTGCCACACCGTCAAGCGCCGCCCGCTGCAAAGCACGGATAAAAAAGCCCGCTTCTTCTAAATCTGCCGCAAGTTCCGGTTGTGTTATTTTATCCTGTTTTTTTGTTACAGATCCGCTTTTATCTTTCAAAAACATCACCGCCCGCCACTAAATTATACCAAAAAACACAATTTATACAATACCAACGCGTATAAAAGTGATATTATTCATATGTTGAAGATCTCTTCGACTACTATTTATGAAAAGGGGTAAGCATTATGATTGGTCTTGGTAAATGGATATGCCATGTTGACACCATGTTTTTCAGAGGGGACGCACGCATTCGCCTGTTCGACGACAACGGTAAATACGGTTTTGAACTCACACTGCCCGATATGGATATTCCGGAGGTTGTCATTAAAGATGTCACAGAGGATGGCAATACATTAAAGGCCATAGCCAACATTGACCTTCTCCCCGGCAAAGATATTGACGTCACATTAACCTTTGACGGTGACACGTTTGAAGGACTTTTGAAAGTACCGTTTATCGGGAAAATCAAGTTGAAAGACGGAAAAAGAGACATCTAATTTTTCAAAATGTTTTAAACGGGGCGGAGCAATCTGCCTCGTTTATTTTATTTTAGGGTGACATAGACAGATGCGCCTTTATTGGTTATAATTGAATGAATTAGAATGAAGGAGGCTAAAAGTGATGGCGTTTTTAGAAAAGTTCCTTGTTTTCCGTGAAATTCGGATGGTGCAACGGCTTATTGCCGCGCTGTTAATTATTGTTGAGGTGCTGGGCGCTTTGATTTTTGGGTTTCCACAAACACCCCGTGGTCAAGAAATCGATCTTGATGCGTGGGAACTCGTCTGGGCGGACGAATTTGACGGCACCGGGCTTGACACGAGCAAATGGCGCCCGGCGGGCGATGGTCTGCGCCGCGGCGGTTACTGGGATGTGAATAATGCCATCGTTGAAAACGGGTTTCTTTACCTGCGCACCGATTACCAAGAAGCCGGACGCTTTGGCCCCGGCTGGTACAGCGGCGCAATTGAAACACGTGGTCTTTATGAAAAAGCATACGGCTACTATGAATGTCGTTGCATTTGCCCGGGAGCCGCAGGGCTTTGGGGTGCTTTCTGGATGTACGCTCATGGTGTAGGCACGATTGACGGCAGCGGCAACGACGGCGCAGAAATTGACATTTTCGAGTCTCCGTCGTTTGCAAATCCTAAAAAAAAGATGCGTGACAGCGTCACACACACCATCCACTTTGATGGATACGGCGAAGAGCACCAATCCACATTTTTAGGTTCTTATAAAGCCGTGAAGCCATATACCGAGTTTAACACCTACGGGCTTGAGTGGAACGAGAACGAATGCATTTTCTACATCAACGGGGTCGAGACGGACAGAATCGATGGCAAATACGTTTCGCAGGTGAAAGAGTGGATGCTGCTCACGGTGGAAGTCGGCGGAAGCAATGCAGTCCCGGGGGCGAACCAAGCCGGCGTGGTTGAAATCGGCGGCAACGGCATTATCACCGCAAATCCGTCCGAGGTGTTTCCGGTTGATATGGTGGTCGATTATGTCCGGGTATATGACAGGCTTGGTTAAAGTGAACACGCTTTTCACCATATCAAAACAAAACGTCAGGGTATTTATCCTCGGGCATTTACCCGGCTGAATAATTTGTGAATATCGGAATATTATTATGAAACTAAAAATATGTTTAATCAACCATGGTCTTTCTACCGGAGGAACAGATTCGTTCATTATGAATATAATCAGAGGCCTTGACAAGGATGATTTCGATATTTCTCTTGTTATGGCGCTGGACGGACAAAACACTCGGCAATTCCATGAAGATGATGCAATAATTGAAGGCGCGCATATTTTTCGCACATGTGATCTTAACGGCATCCGGAAAAAATGGCTGCATTATATACGGCTTAAAAGCATTCTGAAATCAGCCGGGCCTTTTGATGTGGTTCACTCCAATATGGATCTTTTCAACGGGATTAATTTACTGGCAGCGCGCTTGACCGGTGTAAGAACAAGAATCAGCCATTCTCACACCACCGGAAGCCAATATGAAGCCGAGACGAAAAGGCACTTGTCGGTTAATTTATATCGCCGAATTATGCGAACCCTAATCCGCATCAATTCCACACACCTCCTGGGTTGCGGTGCGGATGCTATGGATTATTTATACGGGAAGAAGTGGAGCCAAGATCCCCGGTCTGCGATTGTTTATAACGGAATCGATCTTCAAAAATTTGTTCGCTCAGACGATGAAAAAGAGTCATCGGCCACCATACAGGGCCTCGACATAACCCAAAGGAATATTGTGACGGTTGGTCATATGTCGGATGTTAAAAACCCGCTTTTCATTGTTGATGTCATATCTGAATTGGCCAAAACGGATGATTCCTATCACTTTTATTGGGTTGGAACCGGAAAATTATTGCCTCAAATAGTCAAACGCATTGAGGATTCAGGTGTAGCCGGTTTCTTTACATTATTAGGGACTCGAAACGATGTTGCCGGGATTTTGAAATGCTACGATTGCTTTTTATTGCCAAGTATTTTTGAAGGGTTGAGCCTCTCTCTGATTGAAGCGCAAGCGGCCGGGCTGGATTGCTTTGTTTCGGACAGCGTAACGAGGGAAGCAGATTGCGGTAAATGTCAGTATATCAGCTTGCAAAAAAGCGCTGAACAATGGGCTGAGATCATTCATAATCATTTCAGTTCGCAAGAACCGTTTGTAATTGATCAAGTTTTGTTGAATCGTTTCAGCCTGGAATCCATGCTCACGCAAACCGAGAAAATATATCTTAATAACAAAAGTTGATTGTCCATTTTATATCCGGATAGCCATAATTTTAGTTACTTCTCCACAAAGTAAATCTTATTCATCCTTAGAGTCATACAAAAAAACATAAAACATACAATACAAAATAAAATTCATACCCTATAATAGCATCGTTGATAATTCAACAAATAAAAATTAAGGATTTATTGTGATCGGTCTTGGCAAATGGTCTGTTTGCGTGGACACAATGTTTTTCAGTGGCGAAACGTTTTTTACCATTAAGGACAACAACGGCGAATATGGATGGGAGCTTGATGTCCCCGGCGTAGATGTTCCCGAAATTGAAATCCACGATATCAAGGAAGACGGCAATACCTTAACAGCAACTGCGAATGTCGACCTCCTCCCGGGCAAAGATATCGACATTACGGCAACTTTTGAAGAGAACACTTTTGAAGGGCTGATTAAAATTCCTTTCATCGGCAAAATCAAGCTCAAGGACGGAAAAAAGTCATTTAGTTTTGTATTTCAATATCAAAAAAGTGAATCATAAACGGGACAGGTTTTAATCTGTCCCGTTTATATTTTTATGATGCAGGCAAAATTTCCGGCTCTTGTTCTCCCGCCTGCCGCATGTTTTTCTTCAGTATTTTTGCCAATCCCCATCGTGTCTCAACATAGTCCGGGTGTAAAACAAGATTATTCAGCTCATGGGGGTCATTTTCAAGGTCATACAAATATTCCTCGATGTAAATTGAACTGCCCGCATCTTTCCACCCGCTTTTATCCGGCGCACTTACCGAATATTTCCATTTTTTTGTCCGGATGGCTCTGCCGACCTGACTTTCGCTTATTTGCATAAATATTTCTTCCGGCCACTCTGTCGCGTTTTCACTAACCAGCTGTTGCAAGGGACCGCCTTGCATATCATCGGGCTTTCTTATACCGGCGCTAGCGAGCAGTGTTGACGGAATATCCATTAAACTCACCAGTTCGCGAACTGTTTTCCCACCCATGAAGCCGGGTCCATAGGCCAGCATCGGTATACGGGTGCTGGCATCGTGACAGGAACGCTTATACTCATTGTTTCGTGTGCGAAAGTGCGAGCCATGATCACTCGTATAAATGATCACGGTGTTTTCGGCAAGACCCAAGCCGGCCAATTCATCTGCAATTCTCCCGACGTTGTAGTCCAGACTATTGCAACAACCGAGGTAATCCGGATAGCTCTTTTTCCAGTCCCCTTTTTGGCCTGCAAGGTCCCCCGGCGCTTCAAAATTTTTGAATTTTTGTTTGGAGCCCCGCGGTCCCTCAAAGCGGAAATGATCATTTTGGTGATGCGGTTCGATATAGGACAAGAACAAGAAAAATGGCTTTTCGAGCGATCTTGTTTTTAAATAATCCAACGCAAAGTCCGTCATCCGGTCCGCCCGGTAGCCTTTGAACGCTACTTTTTGCATATCTCCGTCAAACAGGTGACCGTTATAGCCATGCGAAGTTTTTTCCAGCACGTCGCTTGCAAGCCAATAATCGTTGTATCCACCCCGTAAATACTCGGGAACGGGCTTGCCGGAATAATCAAAATGTTCGCCGATATCTTCACGAGAGCCGCCCTCGGTAGATGCCAGATGCCACTTGCCAATGTAACCGGTCTCGTATCCGTTTTCTGAAAAATACTTGGCAATCGTCTTTTCATCGGGCTTCATCGCAATGCCGTTGCGGTAACAGCCGGTTTGTGTCGCGTATTTCCCGGTTTGCACACACGACCTCGCCGGTCCACAGACAGGTTGGCAAGTAAACGCATTTTCAAAAAGAACGCCTTTTTTTGCTAGGTTGTCCAGATTTGGTGTCACATCTAACTTTTGCCCGTAACAGCCCATGGTGTCCCACCGCTGTTGGTCGGAAAAAATAAAAATGATGTTAGGCTTTGACAAAACAATTTCCCCTTTTTATAGAAACAACTATTGCGTGTACTTGTACAGTCACCGAATGTGCAGGCCAAAACAGGCGAAGGTTTTAACCGCGATTAGCGTTTTTGTAAAATCAGTACTTATACATATAATTCTCGATCTCCCATTGACTGATGCTGGAGCGGTACGCATTTAGCTCTCTTTTCTTTGAATACATATACTGATTGAACACATGTTCGCCGAGACACTGTTTCATAAAATTGTCATTTTCATACAGTTCAATTGCTTCTTCCAAAGTGCCGGGAAGTGTTTCGATTTTAACTTGGTCGCTTTGTCTTCTTCCGATTTTGAAGATATTGGTATTGGTCGCCGGCGGCGGTGTTAACTCCCTTTCAATCCCGTCGAGACCGGCCATGAGGCATGCCGCAAGCCCGAGATAGGGGTTGCACGCCGCATCGGGACTACGCAGCTCAATTCTGGTGCCCATCCCACGAGATGCGGGGATTCTGATAAGCGCGCTACGGTTTTTGCTTGACCAGGAAAGGTGCACCGGTGCTTCGTACCCCGGAACAAGGCGCCTGTATGAATTGACCAAGGGGTTGAGGACAAGCGTCATTGCCTTGGAATGTTCCATAACGCCGGCAACAAATTTGTATGCCGTTTGGCTTAAAGCATTCTGGTCCGATTCATCATAAAAAGCATTTTTCAGACCTTTAAAAAGCGACATATTCAGGTGCATACCGGAGCCGTTTTGACCGAATATCGGTTTCGGCATAAATGTAGCGACAAAGCCGTGCTGCTGGGCAACACTCTTGACAACATATTTGAAGGTGAGCACATTATCCGCCGTGCGAAGCGCATCATCGTATGCAAAACCGATTTCATGCTGAGACGGTGCAACGGCATGATGAGAACCTTCAACGCCAAAGTCCATTTCTTCAAGAATGGAACAAATTTCTCTGCGGCACTCCTCGCCTTTGTCGACGGGGCCTATATCAAAATAGCCGCCCCTATCACCGGTTTCGGTGGAAAGATTGCCATCCCCATTGTCCGGGAACAGATAAAACTCACATTCGGCCCCAACATTGAAAGAAAAACCCAGATACGCTGCTTTTTTCAGCGCCTTTTTCAAGATGTAACGGGGATCACCCGGAAAGGCCATACCTTCGGGGCCATACACATCACACATAACACGGGCAACTTTGCCTTCACCCATAGGAGAATACCAAGGGAAAACGGAAAAGGTATCATAGTCCGGGTAAAGGCACATATCCGATTCCTCAACCCTGACAAAGCCCTCGATATTAGAACCGTCAAATGTGCATTCATTGTTAAGCGCCTGCTCAAACTGGCTTCTGGTAACTTCAAGACTTTTTAAAGCGCCCAAAACATCCGTAAACTGTAATCTTAAAAATCGAATATTTTTCTCATCTGCAATTCTGAGAATATCCTCTTTTGTATACTTGCTCATAACTACATCTCCTTTTTTGTACTCAAAAGCCATATAGAACCGTTTGCCTCACAACAAGTCGAGCATACAACTTGCAACCCGCGCAAAACTCTGTTTCTGCTATCACAAGTATATCACAGCGGTCTCTCTTGTCAATAAAAAACGGCTGCAAGAGATCACGTTGTTAATATTACTCTATAAAAAAATACTCCTCGGCAGTGGCATGCCTTGGAGCAGAATAAATGATGAACCGGACCAAATCAAAAACTTTAGAATCAGCAAAACTCAACGTCTTGTGCAAGGTTACTCTTTGATTTCGTCCAGCGTGAGTGAGTAACTTGGCAAAAATTCTTTCAGAAAGCATTCCGCTTCGGGCAGCATCATTTCGGTTATCGCTTTCCTGACAGAAACTGCAGCGCTGTCGAACTCTGCATTCCCCGCTCTCTTTTCATCGATGCATTTTATCAACGCACAAATTTTATCCGCGGCCTTCACGTAGGTCCAAAGACCGCGGTCTTCTTCAACCGGGAAGAAAAACGGCTCATAATCCCCCCTGATATCCTCGGGCAGCATGTTCAAAAGTGTTTGGCATGCGTTGTCCTCAACGGACTGATAGGCTTTCCTTAATTTTTCGCTGTGATATTTGACAGGTGTTGGCATATCGCCCGTCAAACTCTCCGGCATATCGTGAAAAAGCCCCAGAATTGCGGCACGTTCGGCGTCAAGTGACCCGTCAAAACGGCGGTTATGCAGCACAACCAATGCATGCGCAATGGCCGCGACTTCCATGCTGTGTTCGCCAAGATTTTCGCTGTGTGAATTGCGCATAAGGGACCAGCGGTTGATAAATTTCATTCTGGATATCATGGCGAAGAAATGATATTTTTTCAAATTAATGCCTCCGCGGTAACTGACAAGACTTTGTTAATCAACATAGATTTCCTCTACCTCTTCAAGTGCGAGAATATCTTCCGTAATGCTTCTAAACAGTCGATCGTTTTGAGCGATGATATACGCCTTCAATACAACCTTGTCTTTATTTTTACTCAGCATGCTTTCGTTCTTTTCGGGGTACTCTATCTCCATCCTTTGAACGATTGCGTCGCAATCTTGAACAATGCGAGTTATTTTTTTTGATGCCGCGTCAATTTCTTTCACGATTATATTCACGGTATTGCCTTTGTTACTCCTAATCATAATCCTTTTAAGAAAGTTCAAGGTGATATAAATAAAGATGGTTGCAATGAATGCCCCTTCATAGTAGCCAATGCCCACCGCAAGACCTATGCAAGAAACGGCCCACAGGCTAGCAGCCGTTGTAAGCCCTTTCACACTGAAACCTTCACGTAGAATGGTGCCGGCCCCTAAAAAGCCGATGCCGCTGATCACTTGAGCACCGAGGCGCGCGGGGTCCATATTGGTAAGCCCTTGGTACTCGATAAAAATATAGCTTGAGGTCAGCATAACAAGCGCAGACCCTACCGCTACGAGTATATGTGTTCTAAAGCCGGCCGGTCGGTGCGAGTGCTCACGCTCAAAACCGATAATGCCGCCAAAAACGCCCGCAAGCGTAAGCCTCAGCAACGCTTCGAACGAAAAACGGAAGCTCTCGCTTTCGATGATTGATTGGATCAGTTCCCGAAAAAACATTCTACTTCATCCTTTACTTTTTCAGCCTTATTGCTTTTCTTGTTAATGTTCTCATTTTTGGATATGCCGAATTGTAGCACAAAAGACGGGAATGTGCAATTTTGACGATCACACCATGTTTTTCTTATACATGATGTGGGCACCCGCCAATGAAACCGCTACGGTAATGAAGATCAACGTCCCTGCCTGAAAATCGGGAACGAACAGCAAGACAACCACGCCCATCGCAACCGGTAAAAAGAAGATTTTTCGATGTTTGGCAAAATAGCCTGCGCCAAGAGCACCGAAAAGGGCGGGTATCACTTGCTGGAATGCCGGTGCAAAGGGGGAGCCTTCTGCCGTCATCATGGGCAGCACCGGTGAAAACAGGAGAACGCCGATGGCAATAATCACCGTTGTCGTGATGGCAGAAGCCGCTATGGCTATCGTAGATATGACTTCGCCTTCCTCGGTGTTCGGGCGTACATCGGCGTTATGCATGGCATTCAAACCGCAGGGCAGCTTGAGGTTGCTGATGTTACCCGTCACAAAGCTCAGGTAAGTTCCGCCTGCCCCGAGCATGGGCGCATAAGTTATCAACTCTATAACAGCAACCGTCCAAAATAAGGGCACTATTTTAATAAGTCCGTTAAAAATCGTCGTTGCCGGCGGCCATACATCAAGGTGTACGCAAATAGCCAAAGGAATCAAGAACATGAACACCAGCGACGTCAAGGAGGAAATTTTGCCCCATCGGTGAACTCGGTCAAAATAAGTTTTTCCCACAATCAACCCCTCCATTCCAGTGTCGCAAGGTTTTGCGGTAAAATTTGTGCAAGCAGCATAGCAACACCCATTGCCAGCAGCATACTCAGCGGCATAGCGAAGGGTTCAAGCCATTCTATATGCGGTATTTTGCTCAACCGTTGCAGGGCGAGCATGAAAAGCATTGCAGAAATGAGTGTGCATACCGACAAAAACCCCGCGCCGTCTCCTACAATATTTTTATCACCCGCACCGGCAATCGCTCGTGCAATAAATGCGGCAATCAACCCGATAAATGCCGCAGCTGCCATCAAGTCAGCCCATTTTGCGTTGGCGGTTACCGTTTTACCGATTTTATTCTGGATCTTTTTTAAAAACAAAGGCAGCAATAACAAAGGCATCACGCTGCCGATCGTCATCACCCATGCAGCGGCGGCGAAGACCGTCTTGTCTTTCACCTCGAGGTTCAGTCCACCGAGGATGCCAAACGATTCGAGCGTACTGTGCGCAGCTGTAACTTCGTACCCAATATTGCCAATCATGGAAAGCCTTATCCAAGGCAACACCAAGCCCAAAGCACCCGCAATGGTGATAACCGTTGCTAAAATAGCCAATGCCGGCGCCACTGTAAAGAGGATGCTGGAGGCTACCGTTTTTTTCAGCATTGCTGATGATAACCCAAGTTCTTTACCGTGGCTCCACGCTTTTCTCATAAAAAAAAGAGATTGCGCTGTTATAAAAACAACAACCAAACCACCAAGCAGATACATAAATCCGCTTTCTTTAAAATCCATCCATGTCTCCTTGTGGAAATTTTGCTTTAAATGGCCCTTATACTAATTCCAGACAGATACCCACTCTTTTGCTATAAGTGCATGACCTGCTTGAGTCGGGTGCACACCGTCCTCGGCATAAAACGCCGGTGACTGTTCTTTTGCGGCGGCTGCAAAGATCTTATCCAAATCCAAAAATTTTGTACTGTATTCTTTCGCAAGGCCGGCGACGGCATCCTGCTTAAAGCACAAGTCTTCTCTCATAGCGGAAACTTTCTCATTTACGTCAAGCAGAAATGGATTTAATAAAACGATTTGTGTGGAAGTGCCATCTAACGTTTTTTCGATAATTGCTTTCAGTCTATCTTTAAATACTTCGGGTGCTGTTGGATCGTTTTCGTCGTATCTGCGCCACGTGTCATTAACGCCGATAAGAATACTGACATAATCGGGCTTCAGCAACAGACAATCCTCATCCCATCTGTTGAGCAGGTCTATCGCTCTGTTGCCGCTTATGCCGCGGTTCAACACTTGAATTGCCAAGTCGGGGTGATTGCTTGTGAGCAAGCTCCGAACATAGAATGGATAACCGTTGCCAAGGAGTTCGTCAGATGTTCTGCTTCTGCCGGCATCCGTAACGCTGTCTCCCTGAAAAAGAACCGTAGCGTTATTTTGTAGCATGTTTTTGCCTCCTGCTTATTTTAATTATAATCTTAACCGTGGTAGAATTTTTTAGTCTGATATTTCGGCTCGCAGGTAAGATTGATACCGAGTTTTCTGTAGGTATCCTGGTCCGCTTGTGAAAGTATAACCGTTGAGTGCGCTTCGCATCCCCGCAGCTCAGCCAAACACTGAACGCCTTGCATCGCCGCTTTGTTGCCCGCGGCGCTTATGGAAAGTGCAATCAAAACCTCATCGGAATGCAGCCTTGGGTTACGGTTTTTCAACATTTCAATTTTCAGCTTCTGAATCGGCTCGATAACGACGGGGTCAATAAGATGCGTAGCTTTTTCTATCCCACCGAGCGTCTTCACCGCATTCAAAAGCGCCGCAGCCGACGAGCCAAGCAGGGTGGATGTTTTGCCGGTTATCACCCGCCCATCCGGCAGTTCAATGGCAACTGCAGGTTGTCCCTCTGTTTGCAAGGAGCGTTCCAACGCATACGTGACCACAGCACGGTCGTCTGTGCAGACCCCCGCTTGTTTCATGACAATCGAAATTTTTTCAACAACCTCATCGGTGCAGCGACCGTTGCGGCGGTCGCAAAGAATTGAAAAATACCGGCGGATAATTTCGTCTTTTGAAGCTTGTCGAACGACTTCATCATCTGTTATACAATAACCCACCATATTAACCCCCATGTCCGTAGGTGATTTATAGGGGCTTTGCCCTTCTATGTGCTCAAAAATAGCGTTCACAACCGGAAAAACCTCAACATCACGGTTGTAACTGACGGTCGTAACGCCGTAGGCCTCCAAGTGGTATGGATCAATCATATTCACATCTTGAAGGTCTGCGGTCGCAGCCTCGTAGGCCAGATTAACCGGGTGTTTAAGCGGCACATTCCAAAGGGGAAAAGTTTCGAATTTGGCGTACCCCGCAGAGATTCCTCTACCGTATTCATGGTAAAGCTGTGAAAGACAGGTTGCCATTTTGCCGCTGCCGGGGCCCGGTGCCGTAACAACTACCAACGGACGCGAGGTCTCAATATAGTCATTCTTGCCAAACCCCTGTTCGCTAACCACGTGTTTAACATTCAGCGGGTAGCCATCTATCAGACAATGCATAAAAACCCGCATGCCGAGCTGCTCGAGTTTTTTCTTAAACAAAACAGCCGCAGGCTGACCGGTGAACTGTGCGATAACGACACTGCCCACATACAGCCCAATCGCCCTGAACGCATCCGTGAGCCTGAGCACGTCGCTGTCATAGGTGATGCCTAAGTCCCCGCGTATTTTATTGTTTTCGATATCCCCCGCATTTATAACAATAACTATTTCCACATCGTGCCCGATATTCTTAAGCATCTGCAACTTACTATCGGGCGCAAAACCCGGCAAAACTCTGGACGCATGAAAATCGTCAAACAACTTACCGCCGAATTCGAGGTAAAGCTTACCGCCAAAATCCGCTATTCGTTTTTTGATTTGCTCCGATTGCTTTTTGATGTATGCTTCGTTGTCAAACCCGATTTTGCGAATCATTCGATCTATTCCTTTCATTTGCGCCGCCATCTTGCCAGAAAAACAGCCGTGTCGTCATTCATATTGTTGCCCAAAACAAGTTTCCTAATATATTCCCACTTATTATATGATTGATAGAGGTACCTGTCAATGAAAATAAGACCGATAAAAATCAAATTGCAATACTTCTTTGTTGCAATAATTGGCTATTATGGTACAATATAAATTGGTTTTTTGCCAGACAAATATTTTTTAGAAAGGAAGATTTCTTTGAAAAAAAACTTCATGTCAACACTTTCCTTGCTCCTCGTTTTATCTCTTGTCTTTCTGGTCGCGTCGCCGGCTTATGCCGTGGCAAGTCCCGCCGTCTCCCTGTCTTTCAACAGCGAAGGTAAATTTAAAATCATACAATTTACCGACACACAGGACGATTACATGCCCAGAGAGGCAATGATCAGGTTGATGAACAAAGCGCTTGATGCGGAAAACCCTGATCTCGTTGTATTCACAGGCGACAATATAACCGGCGGCGGCAGCCCCGGCAAATTTTTAACAAGCGTTGCAATCAAAAGCATCATCACACCCGTCGCGACACGCGGCATTCCATTTGCGATGGTTTTTGGTAATCACGACTCTGAGGGTGGTATTGCAAAAGAAACGCAGCTCGAAATGTACCAAAAGTTCCCCGGCTGTCTGGCCTATGACCCCGAGCCTGACTTGTACGGCTGTGCCACTTACAACTTGCCGATAAAAAGCTCCGATGGCAGCAAAGACGCGTTTAATCTTTGGCTAATGGACTCCAATGAAAACGATAGAATAAACGGCGGCTATGACTGGGTTCACGAAGATCAGCTTGACTGGTACAAGGCTAAAAGCATCGCGCTTGAACAGGCAAACGGCGGCCTTGTGCCCTCCCTGATGTTCCAGCATATCGTGGTGCCGGAGGTTTACGAACTACTTAAAGAGGTCCCGGCAGGCACGGAAGGCGCAAGCCTACGCTTTGGCAAGACTTGGGCGCTTGAACTCAACCCGGCTATGGCGCAAGGTACCCTCGCCGAGTGGCCTTGCCCGCCCGATACGAACGGCGGCCAGTTTCAAGCAGTTTTTGAACGTGGAGATGTGCTTGGTATTGCCACCGGTCACGACCATGTAAATGATTTTGTCGGAACCTACAAAGGTATCGACTTTATCCAGACACCCGGCATCGGCTTTCAAACATACGGCAGCAAAGACCGCGGTTTTCGCGTCATTATTCTGGATGAAAACGATGCTTGGAACTATGAAACCTATACACCTACATTTTTCGATTATTACGGAACAGGCCTTGCCGGTGAATTTGCCTATGCGTATTTCGGTAGTCCGATTGCAAGCTTCTTGCCTTTTGTCGGGGATATTCTTTACGCAATTCTTAAGATTTTCTCATAATCATACAGCTCAAATCAATTTTATGATCTGAAAGGAGCGGCTTATGCAACATGTTTTAGATTTTGACTGGGCAGTTTTCCAGTTTGTGGAAAAATACTTATGGGGTCCGTTTTTAGATATTTTAATGCCGTTTATTACTCGTTTGGGTGACGGAGGCATCATTTGGATTGTGCTGGCTGTCCTCCTGCTGTTTTTTAAGAAATACCGCAAATTTGGCATAATGATGGTCGCAGCCCTTCTTTTATCGTTGCTGATTAACGATAATATCCTAAAGCCCCTTATCAACAGGCCTCGACCTTTTAATCCGGAAGCCTGGAAAACGTTGGAAAGAGCTTTTATTTATCCGGAATTGGTTCCCCGTCCACATGGTTTGTCTTTTCCTTCGGGGCATACGTCCTCTTCCTTCGCTGCAGCCGTTGTGCTGATTTTTACCGGGAAAAAGCGGATTTACATCCCGCCCCTAATTTTAGCTTTTCTCATTGCGTTCTCTCGAATTTATGTGCATGTACATTATTGCACAGATGTGCTCGCGGGAATGGTTGTCGGTACGCTTTACGGCTTGCTCGCGTATCTCCTTATTGCCAAGTTGCTACCTTTGATACAAGAAAAAATAAGAGTCAAACGCGAAAAGGAAACTTTTTAATCTGACTGCGACACAAAAACAAGACAGGAGGCTTCCCGTTCATTGGGAAGTCTCCTGTTTAATTTCGCCGACGTTTTATACGAAGTTCGTTTGGCCGGGCTTATGACACCTTGTTGCTACTCTCGTCCCTCTTGTTCTTCCGGCATATATAGATAAACAGTACGATGCCGCCAATAATCGAACCGACGGTGCCGAACATCAAATCCGTCATCGTATCAAGCAGGGCATACCTTTGCGGTTCAATATCGGGAAAAAGCGAAAGTAGGCCCTCAGAATTTGAAAATGCCCAGTTTTGAGAATTGCCACCTGTCAACGAATCGCTTGCAAATTCAAAAATTTCCCATCCAACAGCAAAGAAGAAAGAAAATCCGAAGCCGCTTATAGAAGCGACAAGGGGTGAGAGCGGCTGCTTTTCACGTTGTAAAGCCAAAGTCAACGCATAACCCAAAAAGACACAAACAAAACAACCAAATGTATGCAGGTACGCATCGTACCATTCAACCGTGCTGTAGAAGCCTTTATACTGTCCCAGCACGGCGGTAAGGAAGAGCAACAACGATACTAAGGTTTGAACGCGGTAAGACAGACGGGCTAAGAAAACACTTCTCGGCAACAAATGAAGTGCCGGAAGAATAAAAGTGCACACAAGCTTAGCGCTCAGGCGCAAGGTCAGACCGTCCGGGTCCCCCGCGAAAGCCGTTTTAGCAAGAGCACAGGCAATAATGACCCGTACAATCCACCAAGAGGCGTATTCGACCCAAGTAACTTCCTTGCGGAAGACAGTATATTCGGTCCTTAGTTTGGTTTTTATTCCCTGTATCAACCGGTATTTCCCTCGTCCCTGTCTTATACTTTTTAACACTATATCATACTCGCTGTTTATTATCAAAGTTAAACAAAAAAAGAGAGCGAAACCATTTTTCGCTCTCAACTGATAGCATCACCATTCAACCGACCCGCCACTGTTTCGGTTGTTTTTTCACCTTTGCGGTATCGGTCTTTTTCTCGAGCAACGTAAGCCCTGCGCTTTTTTTGTTCACAAAATACACATAGGGGTACAGCGCAAGCCCACCTAAAAGGGAGCCAATCGTTCCGGCGACCAAGTCCGACATCGTATCAAGCAAAGCGTACCGCTGTGGATCAATCCGTGGCATAAGAGCTAAAAGCTGCTCCGAGTTGCTGTTCATCCAGTTTTGAGAATTGCTGTCGACAAAGTAGTTGTCGCAAAAAAACTCGAATATCTCCCACCCGACTGCGAAGAAAAATGAAAACCCAAAACCACACATAGCGGCTACCAGTGGCATCAACGGCAAATCATCGCGCTTTAGTGCCATGGTCAGCTCATAGCCCGCATACACAAACAAAAAACAGCCGATGATGTGCAGATAGGCATCGAACCATTCCGAATGGCTATAAAACGCTTTGTACTGCCCAAAGTAGGCAGTAACCAGCAACATAACAA
>JAAYFA010000024.1 GCA_012728445.1 Clostridiales bacterium
GCGAAATTCGCTGGGGAGTTTTTATATTTTTATGGTATTTTAATGTCTACTGAACAAACAGCAGAATTTTCTATTTTTCTTGAACAAGCAGAAAATGGAACGAAAATTTAAACAACTCAAAATAGGCGCAAAGAACCTTCTTAAGGTTCAGGATGATAATTGACATAGCAATGCTATGCATTGCCGTTTCCGGAAGCTTTGTTACAATCAAGCCCATCCCACATTTGCGTTTTGCAAGACTGAATTTTCGTTCTACCTCGACACGTTCACTTTCATCGATGTAATCTTGTCTTTTGTTCCGAGTTTCATCTTTTTTCGGTCTGCCGAGTGCAGGTCCCGAAAGTCGAATGTTCCGTTCTTTGCAAAAGCTCAGGTTGATACGATTGCGATAAATCTTGTCTGCCAGTACCCGTTCCGGATAGCTTCCTGTCCGTTCCTTGTATCGCTCAATGATTTCAAGCAGCGTTGTCGATTCATTGTATGCATCAAAGGATTGCTTTTCCAAACGTGTCCAACCATTTACAACGCTGATGTCAAGCTTAGCACCAAATTCAACCTTCGCCTTCGCTTTTCCCCTAACAATGGGTCGGATATGTGGCTGACTCAGACTCACTATTCGGTTTTCAACACGGTGCGTTCGGTTATCTCGCATATACTTTTGCTGTTCATATAGCTGCTTGATTGTGGATAACCTGTTGAAATCTTTATCGCTCAACTCTTTGCCGTTTTCAAGCATCTTGTCAATGATACCAAGGTTTCTGTTAATATATCCCAGCTGTTGTCCTGTGGCTTTTCGAATATCCTTGCTTGTTTTCTTCCTCTTTTTAGCAATTTTTAGGTGATTTTTGCGTGCTATTTTGCGATAGGTTCGTGGCTTCTTACCATCCTTCGGGTTATGCAGCTTGTCGATAATTTTCTCAGTATTTTCTCTTGCTTCATTGAGCAACTCCGTGTCCTGTGGAAACTTGATGTTTGAAGGTGCACAGGTAGCATCGACTATCATTGTTCCTTTGTTTTGCGGTGGTTCGGATTGGTCATCATCATCGTTTTGCGCCTCGTTTACCTCAGCTTTTTCGAGAATCATTTCATTGACTTCTCCCAGTATTTCTGCCGTCAATCGTTTGCGAAAATACACCATCAGAGATGGATCAAACGGCCGCTCAAGTGTAAAGCCGGGAAGCCCGCAGAAAAACTGAAGATATGGTGTCTCTTGTATTTGCAACACGGTTTCTTCATCAGAATAGCCATATTCATTCTGTATGATGCATGCGCCCAGTGCCAGCCGCAACGGCTTTGCCACATTCCCTTTGCGATTAGAGAACAGCTTTGCGTACCGCTTTTCAATTTTTTCCCACGGCATCGTTTCTGCTTTCTTTACCCAACGATTGTTCAAATCCATTTTCAGTCCCATGGGCTGACGAAAGTCTTCAAACTGTATCTGCTTAGTACCAAACTTATACATTACATTCACTCCAAGTGCAAGCTTTTTTGCCACTTTTGACCCTTTTCCTTGCACTTATTATACCATGTTTGGGCTTGCTTTGCTTGATTTTATTGGGGTCTAGAGTTGTTCAGTAGACATTAAGTATGCGGCTAAAAGCTCATCACCGTCGATGACTCTGCCATGGTGCTTAATTTGAATATACCATGTTTGATGGTTAATACCGGCACAGATAAAGTCAAGTTCGTCGCGCGGGATGTTCAGCGCTTCTGCAATTTGTCTTTGTCCACCCATAACGCCGTGACAAAGACCTATTGTAGGTATTTTACCATACTTGTTGGCAGCCCAGGTTAACATGGCATTTGGGTTTGAATAGCTTAGGAACAGCACATCCGGGTGTGAAACTTCACGCATATCCTTGCAGAATTCCAGAATCTGCGCGATGCCGCGCTGCCCATACATAATTCCGCCAATACAGAGCGTATCGCCAACGCATTGGTCAACGCCGTATTTAAGCGGTATCTCAACATCTGTCATAAAGCCTTCAAGGCAGCCGATTCTTGCGCAGCAGATAACATATTTTGCGTCTGTTAAAGC
>JAAYFA010000110.1 GCA_012728445.1 Clostridiales bacterium
ATAGGGTCATCATAAATCAACCCTATGTGGGCGTGAGTATCAAAAAACTGCATGGCTTTCTTCCAAAAAAGGTAACAAAAGACGGGAACCGTCTTTGTGGAACAAAATTGTACTTAAAACTTAGTGTGTTCCTACCGATAAGAATAACACAGTACAGTTTAATCGTCAACTTAAAACAGCTTTTAATTGTCCTGTTGAGTTTGACAGATTATTTTAGTAGTGGTATAATACCAAAAATTGTCTAAAAACGTTCCCGAGGTAAGCTTTTGGCACAAACGCGGCGATACAAGAGAGTTGAAAAAAACATAGTATTCTCAATACTTCATGCCTTAAGCAGTTTTTTTGCTTTTATTGGCAGAGGTTTCTTAAAAATATTCAGAGCCGGTGACAGAAAGCTCACAATAATGATTGTTCCTCATTCTCAGAAGAAGGTTATCAATTTCCAAACAAATGTATTCGCTCTTATTTCAGGTTTTATTTTAGTAACCGGAATTGCGGTTTCATTTGTGTACTTTAATAAACAGGCAATCGGAACCAACTCGGAAATATAGCGGCTTCGTGAAGAAAACAGAAAAACACAGGCAAGTTTGGATGAACTTCGTGATGAAAGCAGCAATTTAATACAGACTGCGAAGCGTTTTCAGTCAACTTTATCTCAATCCTTTTCAATTCTTGGTGTTGATCAAAGTGTTTCAAAGTCTGCAAATACCGGTTCCGGCAGCGATCTTGCTTCTTTATTTGATCTTCAGGAATTGTCTCACGGTTCATTACAGGAAACAGCAGAAATAAAAGATCTTGCCTCATATTTGGAATCTTCAATTCAGCCGCTGGAGCAGATTGCAAAAATGCTTGAGCTTCAGGGTACGCTCTTTGCCGATATTCCCAGTGTTTGGCCTTTAAAAGGCGGCATCGGGCATATTTCTATGGCTTTCGGGCAAAATAAGCATCCAATAACAGGACAATGGTATATTCATAAGGGGTTGGACTTTTCGACATGGCGCTCGGGAGATCCGATCATTGCTACTGCAAACGGTCAGGTAGTAACAGTAGCTTATAGTACAGATTTTGGAAATTATGTAGTAATTAAGCATAAGCACGGATTTTATACACGGTATGCACACATGAGTTCTACTCGTGTCGGCAAGGGTCAGTTCGTATCTCAAGGTGATGTCATTGGAAATGTAGGAAATACAGGAACTTCAACGGCGGCACATCTTCATTATGAGGTGCATATTGGTGATGGTGTAGTTGATCCTGCAAAATACGTTTATGTAAAGCTTGCCAAGTAGCGGTGGAATAATGGCTCTTTCTTCAGACGACATTAATATAAATACACTTATTGGTCCGGGTTCTGCTGTCGCAGGTAATCTGCGCGTTGCCGGTTTTGTTAGAATCGACGGTGATATTGCCGGCGACCTGGAAACAACCGGAAGGGTAATTATAGGAGAACATGCCCGGATTAGAGGAAATATACTTGCCTCTGCGGTGATAGTAGGCGGCATTGTAATTGGCAACGTTGTGGCGCAAGATAGCATAACCTTATTTTCAACTGCCGCTGTAGTAGGCGATATTGTTTCCAGAAAGGTTAAGATTGAAGAAGGCGTGGTACTACAC
>JAAYFA010000249.1 GCA_012728445.1 Clostridiales bacterium
CCTTGTGCCCGTCAGCTGAGCGTAAAGCTCACACGCCCTGTCCCACGCGGAGGAGATGGGGCCTACTGAAGCGGAATAGCATTCGTAGCCCTTCTTTTCGAGAACGGGCATGAGGTCACCGGTGGTGGCGCCCCAATAAGGGATTATGCCGTTGATTCCCTCTGCGCCGCCCCAGCCGTTGAGGCCGTGAATAAACACAACGGGGTAGCAGCCGCCGGGCTGACTCTCCGCCGCGCTTGAACGAAACAGCGCGCAGGGCACAAGCATCGCTGCACACAAAGCGAGTGCCAGAATCCTTTTGATTGACTTCATAAAATCACTTCCTGAATTTAATTTTCCCCCTCCGGAATCTTGTAATTATGTACATTTTAACAAAAAATGAACAAAATTACAATAGGAATGTGAGATTTATTTCAGGTAAATTCAGGACGTAAATTGCAAAGTTAAATTCCACTTCTACACCCGCCGGTGAAATTGCGAAAGTAAATTCCATTAAAACCCCTGAGAACACGGAAATAAAAGGGGATAACGCCAAATAGCAAAGTAGAATAGAGTCTCGCGAAGAGCATCATAGAATAAATGTTTGTTGTATCATTAGTCTCATTTGGAATAAAGACACAATGGTCTGCGGCAAGAGAGGTAAAATTTTTCACATTGCAAAACAAACTTCCGCTTACCTTAACACAACTCATATTAATGTGTACGTCCGTGAAGCAATCTCCTTTTGCTCAGTTTTTTCGGGATAGGTTCTTTAACAACCTAGGTTTCAGGACAACATCATCCTTCGGAATTTTTTGCATATTCAAAAGTTGTGCTGCCTCTTCTCCGTGAAGGAATGTAAAAATCTCATAGGGTGTTCTGTTGCTTAGGCTGGCTCGCGGTGTTGAATTAATGTGTGAAAACATCAGATCAATATCGTCTTGCGTCAGTTTTTCTAAGCAATAGTTGTTTGGCACAACATCACGTACATAGTTATGATTGCACTCCACATTCGGCTTTTGCGAAGACCTTTGTGGATCGCAGTAGAAAATGTTCAGACGAAGTTCACCGGTTTCCATATCCACTTCAAATAACTCTGTTTTTTCGAATTCAGTGCCTCGGTCTGTCAGCAAACAGGAAAACAATTGACGGAACAACTCATATGGCAGCTTTTTCCACAAGTCGTTCATTGTGGCCGCCATGGATTCTGAAGTTTTTCTGGCTTTCAGAAACCCTATCATCATATTGCTTACAGGCAGATGAAAGGTTTGGATATACGGCCCTCCCTCCTGATTGTATACAGTGTCCATTTGTGTAACCGGTGTATCCGGATTTACAAGTAAGAACGTCTGGTAGTCGGAATATTTATGACCTTCGTAGTTTTTTGGCTCGCGGCGCTTTTTGTACTTTTCATTAAACTTTTTCTGCGGCTTCCGATTAACTGTTTCTTTCAGAGAGAATTTGTTTACACCAAAGTCTTTGAACACATCTGTTTCAATGTAGTCATACATACTTCTTTCCGAATGACAGATTTCCGGGTGATTTACCATGACCTGATGAACTGACTGCCCGTTGTTTAGTAGTGGTGCAATCGTTTCGCCAATCTCTCTGCGCTCCAAAGTTGTCATGTTAATGCCGGCCCTCACTTCTCGAAGCTCCGATTCATATTCCAGCTGAGCTCTTTTTGCATCGTAGATATATTTATCCCAATGACACTTGTTCTGCGAAAAGAGCTCACAGCCGTTGCATGCTCCGGGGGTTCTATCTCTTCGCTTACACGTGAACGGCTCATACTGTTCACACTTTCCTATACACTTTTTCCCGCATGTTTTGACTTTTGCGCAATCCGTTAAATAACTGAAACTGTTCCGTGCGCGCTTCTTACGGTGCTTTCGAATCTCCTTTGCTACTGTTGTTGCATCTTTTCCGATGGTTTCCGCAATACTCTTTTTCATTGAACCGTTAATGATTCCTGTCTGAATAATCTCTCTTTCGTCAAAGGTTAGGTGCATGTTCTCGTTTGGCTTGCTCATTACTTACTTCTGCCTCAGTACGTACACACCTGTATTTTATCACGCTTTTGTGGATTTTACTCCCGCAATCTTACAACCGGATTTTGTCGCGAAGCTAAATTCCGTTTTGTCGCTTAGAAGTGGAATTTAACTTTGCAATTTACTTGACAAACAAAGGTCTCTTGGGGTAGAATACAACATAGTCTGAGAAATTGGAAACGAAGATGACACATAATTGAAAGGGGAAAAAAATCGATGAAAAATAACATGACTAGGCTCTTGGCACTTATGATGGCAATTGCGATAATATTTTCGCTCGGTGCCTGCGGCAAAAAAGACGGCGAAACCACTACCGGCGGGGAAACCACAACGCTTGATGGCGAAACCACAACAAACGATGAAGCCACCACCGCGGAGGAAACTACAACAGTTGTGGATGAAACCACGATGGTCGGCGAAATCACCACTGCAGTGGCAGTCACCGAAGCCGGAAAACCCACAACACCCGCTGAGATTCTTGCTGCCTATACAGATGTAATGAATTATGCCAAAACGGCAAAACCGGCCTATAATAAAAAAGAGTTCCAGTCTCTGCCGGGCGAAGATCAGCATATGGAAGGCAAAGTAATCGGCGCTATCCTGCCCGTGGCTGAAACTTTTATGACGAAAGAAAAAGATGCAGCGGTAGAAGACAATAAAGCGGGTAGCGATATGAAGTGGTTCCCGGTGGCGAAGGCAACCAAAGGTTGCTTACTGACTGATGCCGGTGCGATTAAATCTGCAAAATGTGATGAGTTGGCCAATGGCAACTATAAAATTACCATTGTCCTCAAGGATGAAAAGAACCCGGAACCCTATAAAGAGGGCCAAGCGAAGGCTAGCAGTAACACCGGCAATATGTTCCAGCCGCTGTCAAGGGCTGAAATTGATGATACAATATTAAACGACAACACTGTGAAAAACTTGGTTAAAAACGTAAAATACGATCTGAGATACTATAATTGTATTGCCGTTTTGGAGTACAACCCCAAGACCAAACAAATAGTCAGTCTTGACCAAAACATGAGTGTTTTCATTGATATTCAGGATGGTATCGTTGACCTTAAGATTGTAAAACCAACGTTAAAGGGCACGGCCATTCTTTACAACACAATGAAATGCTGGAATTTTAAGTATTAAATATAGTACAAACAAAGGTGGGGGGCGCAAAGCGCCCCCCACCTTTGTTTGCGCAATACGCACTATTATTTGCAAGAAAAAAATAAGATTGTAAAATCGGACAATTTATTGTACACTAAGGTTTGTGCAGAGTTAATCAAAGCATAACGATTTATACCAAAAGGATTGAAAGGGGAAACACCGGATGAAAAACAAAATTACCAAACTTCTGGCATTGATGATGGCAATTGCCATCGTTTTCTCACTCGCAGGCTGCGGCAAAGATAAGGACGAAGAAACCACAACCGCGCCGGGTGAGACCACCACACTTGGGGACGAAACCACCACTCTGGACGAGACAACCGCTGTTGAAGAGACAACAGCCGATGGCGAAACAACCCTTGAGGGCGACACCACAGCAGTCGGCCAAACAACGACTGCGGTAGCCGCAAACACAATTCCAACAACAAAGGCGGAAATTCTTACAGCCTATACAGACATCCTCAACCAAGCGAAGAAGACGGACAAACCCGGGTTTTCTGCCATTGAATTCCAAGCGGTA
>JAAYFA010000133.1 GCA_012728445.1 Clostridiales bacterium
CCGTAACTCCTATGCTTATCAACTGCTTCCCGCGGCGCAGCCGCACTTCTCAACGTCTTCTCAAAAATGTTAAACGAAAGGGTTGCAACAATATGTTAAAAAATATTCCCCCCATTCTTTCCCCGGAGCTGTTGAAAACGTTGATGGAAATGGGGCACGGTGACGAACTTGTTTTGGGTGACGGCAACTTTCCTGCGGCCTCTATTGCGCAAAGGCTCATACGAGCGGACGGTCACGGTGTGCCGGAGCTGCTCGACGCCATTTTGAAGCTTTTTCCCTTGGATACCCATGTTGACTGCCCCGCGGCCGTGATGGACAATGGCGACAGCGCAAATCCGCCGGTTATTTGGGCAACTTATAAACAGATTGTTGAAAACAATGAGGGCGCCAAGGACATTGAGTTGATCGAACGCTTTGCTTTTTATGAGCGGGCGAAAGAAGCTTATGCGGTTGTGGCAACCGGAGAAACGGCTATTTATGCGAATATTATTTTGAAAAAAGGCGTAGTGTAGGGAATGCGGGCGAACACAGTTCGCCCTTACAATGAACCGGGGGGGAAAATATGGCAAAAACAAAAAGGGTTCTTGCTTTTGATTTCGGCGCGTCGAGCGGGCGGGCGATTATCGGTATTTTTGACGGGGATAAAATTACATTGGAAGAGGTTCATCGTTTTACAAACGACCCGGTCGATGTGCGGGGCACTATTTATTGGGATGTGCTGCGGCTTTTTCATGAAATTAAGCAGGGTATTATCAAGGCGAAAGCGGCCGGCGGATTTGACAGTATTGGGGTGGACACCTGGGGTGTTGACTTCGGGCTGATTGACGAATTCGGCTACCTGCTGGAAAATCCTGTTCACTACCGCGACAAGCGCACGAACGGCATCCTTGAAGAAGCCTTTAAGCGCATGCCTCGCGAGGAACTGTACGACATTACCGGCATCCAGTTTATGGAGCTGAACACCGTTTTTCAATTGCTTTCCTTAAAAATGCAACGCCCTCATTTGTTGGAGCGGGCAGATAAGCTATTGTTTATGCCGGACCTTTTTACCTATATGCTCACGGGCGAAAAAGTTGCGGAATATTCCATTGCTACCACCTCACAAATGGTGGACCTTCAAACGCGGGACTGGTCCGAGTCGATACTGGAAAAGTTTGGTATCCCAAGAAGACTGCTTTGCGAAATTGTTCCCTCCGGCACTGTTGCCGCGCCTTTAAGTGCAAATATTTGCGAGGAATGCGGGGTTGAACCCGTGCCGATTATATCCGTGTGCGGGCACGACACACAGGCGGCGCTTACCGCAATACCGAGTACCGAGAAAGATTTTGCCTTTATCAGCAGCGGCACTTGGTCACTTTTCGGCACGGAGCTTGACGAACCGATTGTCAACGAAAAAGCAATCAAAATGAACGTGACCAATGAAGGTGGTTATGGGAACTCCATCGGCTTCCTTAAAAACATCATCGGCCTTTGGCTTATTCAGGAAAGCCGCCGCCACTGGAACCGCCACGGTGGGGATTACAGCTATGCCGATTTGGAGCGACTGGCATTGGAGGCGGAGCCGTTTAAGTGTTTTATCAACCCCGATGCGGCGGAGTTTGTGCCGCATGGCAATATCCCCGAACGCATTCGCATGTTTTGCAAAAATACCGGTCAACCGGTCCCGCAGAGTATCGGCCAAGTGGTGCGGTGCATCTACGAGAGCTTGGCCATGAAATATAGGCTAACCTTTGAAAACCTGATGGACTGTACCGGTAAAGACTACCCCGTCATCCACGTTATCGGCGGCGGTACCAAAGATACCTTGTTGTGCCAAATGACGGCAAATTCCTGTAACCGCAAGGTTTTAGCGGGTCCTGTCGAAGCAACGGTGCTTGGCAATATCGCCGTACAACTTTTGGCGACAGGCGAAATAAAGAGTATGGCCAAGGCGAGGGAAATCATCGCGCACAGCGGGGGTGTTAAAGCATACCTACCGAAGGACACGGCACAATGGGTGCAGGCATACCAAAGAGCTGCAGATATAATAGTGTAGCGTACGATATAAAATAGATATAAATAAGAAAGATAAAAAACACAGGACAAAAAGAAAGGAAAGATAGTATGTACAGAGCAAAAATAGGAATCCGACCGATTATTGACGGGCGTTGGGGCGGCGTGCGCGAGGGGTTGGAAGAAAAAACCATGGCAATCGCCAAAGCCGCCAAAGAGTTGATTGAGGCTAATGTCTTTTATGCCGACGGTGCTCCTTTTGAGTGCGTCATATCCCCCTGCACCATCGGCGGAGGAGCCGAAGCGGCGAAGTGTGCGGAGTTTTTCTCCACACAAAATGTATGCGCCACCTTGTCCGTCACCCCTTGTTGGTGTTACGGCAGCGAAACGATGGATTTAGACCCCCTGACCATCAAAGCAGTGTGGGGCTTTAACGGCACGGAACGCCCCGGCGCGGTCTACCTTGCCGCCGTTATGGCAGCACATGCCCAAAGAGGGTTGCCCGCGTTTTCCATCTATGGCAGAGATGTGCAGGATTTGAACGACAACTCCGTCCCCGCCGATGTGGAAGAAAAAATTCTTCGCTTCGCGCGCTCCGCGGCGGCAGTCGGCCAAATTAAAGGCAAGGCCTATGTTGGCATCGGCTCCGTTTGCATGGGGATTGCAGGGTCCTATTGCGACGCCGACTTTATGCAAAAGTATTTCGGCTTGCGCGCGGAGTGGGTGGATATGATAGAAGTCAGCCGCAGGGTGGAACTGGGCATTTATGACCATGAAGAATTCAAAAAGGCACTTGCCTGGGCCAAAGAAAATTGCCCCGAGGGCTTTGATAAAAACACCGAAAAAAAATCGCGTGAGCGCAAGGATTGGGAATGGGAATTCGTCATCAAAATGACGCTCATCTGCCGCGATATTCTTATCGGCAACGAAAAACTCAATGACGTAAAGCCGCAAGGGGATGAAGCAAAATATACCGGCCCGAAGGACGGTTGGCATGAGGAAGCACTCGGGCGCAACGCCATTTTAGGCGGCTTCCAAGGTCAACGCATGTGGACGGATTTTATGCCCAAC
Organism: Clostridiales bacterium; assembly: GCA_012728445.1. GTDB lineage: Bacteria > Bacillota > Clostridia > Oscillospirales > Acutalibacteraceae > UBA1447. The sequence goes on from JAAYFA010000133.1 coordinate 3,064, forward strand.
TGTGACTTTACAGAGGCTATTTTAAATTCATCTTTTGACTGGAACGGCAAAAAAGAGCCCCTCACTTTCGCTACCGAAAACGATGGACTCAACGGACTTTCTATGTTAGCCGGCAAACTGCTTACCGGTACGGCCAGTGTGTTTGCCGACGTGCGTACTTACTGGAGCCCGGAGGCTGTGGAGCGCGTTACCGGTGTAAAACCGGACGGCCTTGCCGCAGGCGGCTTTATTCACCTGATCAATTCCGGCGCCGCGGCGCTTGACGCCACGGGTATGGCCAAAGATACCGAGGGTAATGCGGTGATTAAAAAGTGGTGGGATATAAACGATACGGATATTGAAGCCATGCTTTCCGTCCCCAAGTGGTGCCCGGCGGACACAGGCTACTTTAGAGGCGGCGGATATTCCTCCCAATTTAAAACAAGGGCACAAATGCCGGTGACGATGATTCGCTTTAATCTGATTGACGGCGTGGGCCCCGTACTGCAATTGGCAGAAGGCTACACCGTGATTTTGCCGGACGAAATCCACGACAAATTGGACCGGCGCACAGACCCGACTTGGCCGACCACCTGGTTTGTGCCAAACACCAACGAGAAGTGCGCCTTTAAAGATGTGTATTCCGTTATGGCCAACTGGGGCGCAAACCACGGCTCGCTGACCTACGGCCACATCGGCAAAGACTTAATCACTTTAGCAAGCATGCTGCGCATCCCCGTCGCCATGCACAACGTGCCGGACGAAGACGTTTACAGGCCACACGCCTGGGCTGCTTTTGGTACGGGCGATTTGGAGAGTGCGGATTATAGAGCTTGTGATAGTTATGGGCCGATGTATAAGTAAGGAACCCTTTCTTCTATAAAACAAAAAACTGCCCCCGCAAGGTGTACGGCACAGCCGGTACCCAAGCGAGGGCAGTCATTTATTTATAGGTTATGAGGCGTTGTCAAAAAAGGGATTTTGATCTATGGTTGCAATATAGTTTTCGGCATCAACAATTATGGACGCATCTATACTGTCCATGTTGTAATCACCGTTGAGGTCGCCGGCTTTTATATAGGCGGCGTCAATCAAGGTGTCCCAAGTGATCGTATGGTTTTCATGGTCTACAAGTATCCCTGCGTCAATGCTGTCGATGCAACCATCACCGTTGACATCACCGAAAATGATGATGGTGTATGTGGCAACGGTGGTGCCGGTTGTGTCGTCGATGATATTTACTTGTGTCCCTGTACCCAAAATATTGGTGGAATACGCCATGGAGTAATTATCAGGGACTTGAGCAACTTCCTCAAACCCTGCCACGGTAATACCGGCGGTTAAACCATAGATAAAACCTTGAGCATCGTCCACTACGCAATCAGAATCCGGGGCGGGGGTGAGAATACTTGTCGTTAACGGAACAAAGGGTATGCCC
>JAAYFA010000026.1 GCA_012728445.1 Clostridiales bacterium
GTGTATGGTACCGTCAGGATTCAATCTGTCTCTTTTCATTCAAGCGACCTCGCCGCAAAACGGCAAGGTCGCATTATCACCATCTATGTTGAGGTTAAAATCATCACACAGCACTCACACAGTCGCTTCTACAGGGTGATTTTGACTTGTTTGAAGTCCATGCCGTTTGCTTTCATTGTTTCGTAATAGTTTGCACCCAGCATGGTTTCAAAAATTTCTGCGTACTTCTGAGAAGAATCAATATCGCCAAATTGCTCAGGATAGATAGTCATGCCAATAAAATACGTGTCGCAAATACCCATTTCTACATTGGTGCCGTTATAGTTAAACGACGGCTGGGAATACAGGTTTCCCGTTTTGAATGCCTTAAGACCATCGAAAAACTCCTGGTTATTGGCATAATCCTGTTTCATAAGATCCAAGTTGCCCATGTTGAGGAACATATAATCGGGGTTCCAAACTCCAACTTGCTCAAGCTCAACCTGAACAGAACCACTCTGAGCGGTCTCATCGGCTACATTCTTCGCGCCGAGTACATCAAGCGGAGCGTAGTGAGCATAGGTGCCACCAAAACTTTTTGCGCCTTTGTAATTAACAGCGCCAACGTAAACCGTCGGCTTATCGGAATCGGCAACCTTCGAAGAGCGATCCGTCAGATCAGCTTGCCATTCCTTCATCTTCAAAACCACTTCATTAGCATGCTCAGCAGTACCGCAGACACTGCCCACTACCTCAATGGAGGTGTACACATCGTTTGAGAACAATTGGTCTTGATAGGTAATGCCAACAACAGGAATACCTATCGCATTTTGCAGTTCGTCACACTCTGCCGCGCTGCGGCTAGAAATAATAACGTCCGGATGCAAGCCCAAAAGCTGCTCGGTGTTAACGTTTGTTTCCATAAGATGATTACCGTTACTTGTCGCAGGTAAAGCTGCGAATAAGTCTTTGTACACCATCGTATACGGACGTGCAGCCGACGCTTCGGTTTCCATTTCCGTTACGGCAATCAGCTTGTCTTGAGCGCCCGCATATACCACAAAACGAGCACCGCTTCCCACCGTAGCCACCGTTTCTACCGCTGCAGGCAACTCAACCGTACGTCCATAAGCATCGGTAATTTCATTCGTACTCGAAGCCTGCGAAAAAGCATCGTTCGTGCTTGCTGCCGGTTGAGACGAACACCCCGCAAACGCAAACGCAAGCAACGCGCCCATGATTGCAACAAGCGCAATCTTTCTCATGCCTTTCATGTTCATATCCGCTATTCCCTCCAATTGTGTTACAAAATTGCATTACGTAACACAATGGTAACAAGCGAATACACTGCGGTCAATTACTTTACAGGACCAGCAGCGTGAACGGCATGCAGTGCGCGGCCGGCTATCAACAGCAAAAACCATACCCCAAGCACCCGGCGCAAACCGCACGTTGCAGCTATACCGCATCCGACAAATAGGCTGCCATCAGCCGCCGCGTATCGGCCGCCGACGGCTCTTCCTCGCCATACACATTCAACATTGAGCGCGTGCGCGCAATGGAAATAATCACCGAAGATGCCAGCAATACTTCCTCGTCGAGAGGGCGCTCGGCCAACATTCTGCGCTCAGGACGATCCACCAAATAACTCCGCAAGGCCTTCGACATAGACCGCTGCGCCACGGAAAGTTCCCGCTGACCTTGAAAGAAAAGATGCGGCATCGACCTCAAGGCTTCCCGACGCAAATCCACTACCGCATCGTCAACACTCGACGCGTAGGTAATTCCAATAATACCCA
>JAAYFA010000072.1 GCA_012728445.1 Clostridiales bacterium
CTGTAATCGCTGTCAATCACACCGACCCCGTTTAACAGCCCTAAGCCGTGTTTGACGGCTAACCCACTGCGGGCATAAACGAATGCCGCCTGTGAAGGGTCCGGCAAGGCAATTGCAATCCCTGTCGGAACGACCGCATGCCCCCCGCCCGCGATGGTCAGGGGCTTTTCAAGGCAAGCGCAAAGGTCCAGCCCCGCGCTGCCCGGCGTCGCACGCTTGGGGATCTTGGCATCCTGTCTGGTTTTCATTATCTTAATTCTATTCATTCGGGAACATCCTCTTTGGCGTTGTGCCGTCTTTCGTTGAGCTCGTCGAGTATTTTTCGATGCTCCTCATCGCTCATGGCATATTTCCACGTGGGGATGACGGAGAGCAAGCTGCCAATGGCCGGTGGGATGGAGACGAGGAAAAAAAGCACCATCATATACTTTGCATATTTTTCTTCCAGCCGCGGTATACCGCCGGCTTCAATAAAATCGTTAATCTCTTTTACTGCTTCACCCGAAAAGCCGACAACCGCATAACCGATACCGCTCATAATTGTCGCAATGCCCGTGGTCATCTTGGCAAGAAAAGTCTGCCCTGCAAAAAATACGCCATCCGGGCGAATACCGTTGTGATATTCTTCATAGTCTACCGCATCCGCTATCATAAAGCTCTGCAACACAGTGGTAAGACCCAGCGCCGCGCCGCCAAAGGTGAACATTACAAAACATATGATTAAATAAATCGGCTGGGTCAGGCCCTGCGGTGAAATAAGATATAACCCAAACAGTAGCACAAAAGGTATAGCGCCCAGCAGGTTGCCGTAGTTGTAAATATCCTTTTTTTCGTAACGGGTTATCAGCTTGGGCGCAAAAGCCATGGCCGCAAACTGTCCCACAAACATCCCGCCGCCGAGTAGAATCATATATACAAGTGTCATCGTGGGATTTTTAGTCGAATAGTAAAAATTGATAAGTGGCATGGCTGCGAGCGCAAGCAACATTTTGGGGCTGCCAAGCAAACCGGACAGCAAAATCTGTCGAAAGGGCTTATTTGTCCACATCAGCGTAAAGTTTTCTTTTAAGGTATGGGATTCTTTGGAAGCAGGAATTCTTTCCCGGACAAAAATGCCCACCAGCTGAAAAAGCCCGGACCCGATAACAGCAAAAATCAAAGCGGTGACAATAAAGCCCATGCGTTCGCCGGCCGCCTCGCTGGTAACTTTCTCAGTCGCTTCAAACAAAGGCGCAAATTTTTTGCCCAGCGCGAACGCAATGGGCTGTATGGTCAGCAACGCTACGCCGCCGCCGAGCCCCGCGGCAATCCTCGCATAAGAAAGCAGTTTTGCGCGATCCTTATCGTCCTCACTCATGAGTGCGGTAACGCCCCACAGCGGAATATCTCCAACGGTGTAAATCATACCCCACAACACATAAGTGCCCGCTGCCCACAAGACAATCAGGGTGTTTTGACCTTCAAACACCCCCAAAGACGTGTCGAAAAAGCCAAAGTTAACAAAACATAACACGGTAATAATCAAAATCGGCAGCGGTGTCGCCAACAGATACGGGCGGCATTTGCCGACTTTTGTCCTTGTTTTGTCCACAATGGTACCCATCATCGGGTCATTAAAGGCGTCCCACACCCGCGCGAGCGCCATAATCACACTCACGGTGATGGCCGGAATCAGAATCGTAAACTGTAAATAATACGCAAGCGCGGCACCGATAATGTTGTACAGAATATTCTGCCCCGCAAGGCCCACAAGATAAATGTTTCGCTCTTTGGCGGTGTAAGTTTTTAAACGATTTTCCACTCTTTTTCCCCTTACTGTTTTTGTTCGGCGGCGTTTACAGGCCGCCGTGCGCTAAAAATTTTATATCCTCAGCTATTCTTCAAGGCTCTTCTTTTCGTCATACGCAACTGTATGCCTGTCCTTTTGCGAAGCTTGCTGCGAATTTTGCTCTTCGTTTTGCACCGATTCTTCCGCACTGCGCCTTTGGTTGAGCAGCGTTATTACCTTATTATACTCGATTGCGCTCAAAGAATATTTCCAAGTCGGTATCACTGCGAGGATACTTCCTATCGCAGGCGGAACGGAGACGAGGAAAAATAAAACCATCATATAGTTGCTGTAAAGACTCTCAAGCCGCGGAATACCGCCGCGGGCGATAAAGGCATTTACTTGAGCCACATTTGCTCCGGAAAAACCCGACAAGGCATAAAAAATACCGCTGATAATCACGGATATCCCGGCGCCGAGCTTGCTGATAAAGGTGACGCCGGAGAAGAAAAGCCCGTCCGGTCTTGTCCCACTCCTATATTCCTCATAGTCCACGGCATCGGCTATCATAACGGATTGCAAAACCGTTGAACCTCCGTTTGCGGCACCGCAGGCAAATAAAAACACCATAAAAATAGCGACGAACAGAGGTTCCGCCATCCTTGTCGGTGCGCTCAAGTACAATGCAAACATACTGATAAACGGAATTGCGCCAAAGAGCGTAATGCGGTTATAAACATCCTTTTTTTCATGTTTTCTTATCAGCCGTGGGACCAGCAGCATCGCGATTATTTGGCCTGCGAACATGCTGCCGCTCCACAGTGCCATATAAAAAACAAACGCTTTTGCGTCTTTGCTTGCATAATAGTAGGTAATGAGCGGCGTCAAGGTGAACGTCAGAAGTGCTTTTGGGCTGCTCAATATCCCGGAAATTAAGATTTGTCTGAAAGGCTTATTTTTCCATGCGACAGAAAAACTCTTTTTAAATTTTTCCGGTTTTTTGGTTACCGCTATTTTTTCTTTTACAAAAATGCCGACCGGTTGAAAAAGCACAACTCCTACAAAACCAAAAATGCTGGCGACGGCAATAAAGCCCGCTCGCTCTCCCGCGGCCGCGGCGCTAAGGGTTGGTGTATCGACATAAAACTGTGCGAAGCGTTTGCCCATGGCTATTGCGGCGGGCTGAATAAAGAGAACAGTGCCGCCGGAGCCGATGAGCAGCGCAATACGTGCGTAAGAAAGCAGCTTTGCCCTAGCTTTGTCGTCCTGCGTCATCAGTGCGGTAATGCCCCACAGCGGAATATCGCCTATGGTAAACGCCATCCCCCAAAGTAGGTACGTTAAAAGAGCCCAGCCTAAAATCAGTGCATTGTTTGCATCCAAAGCGCTTTTAGACGCGTCGTAAAAACCGAAGTTCAAAAAGCACAAAACCGTGGCGATGTAAACCGGTATCGGCGCGGCCAAAAGATACACACGGCATTTGCCGATTTTTGTCTTTGTCCTGTCAACGATCATCCCCATGAGCGGGTCGTTGACCGCATCCCAAATCTTAGCCACGGCCATGATGGCGCCGACGGTAAAAGCCGGGATCAAGATTGTAAACTGTAAATAGTAGGAAAGCCCCACCATGATAACGGCAAGCAGGATGTTTTCACCGAGCATCCCAAACAGATACACATTCCGTTCTTTTGCGGAATATGTCTTCGGCTTATTTACCATGAACCGGCGCCCCCCTTCGTCTTTGATCCGAAAGCCGGGGCGTTAATCCACGCCTCTGTAATACAGTCCTCTTGTAAATTCTCCTTGCGGCGCTTGCCCGTCATTATAAGCCTTGATTATTTCTCCGCACTTCTCTTTCGTTTCCGTTGTAAAGTACAAGGTAATAAAATCGATGTATTTCATTTCATCGAGCCTGTCCGCCATATAAAGCGGGCGGGAGTTGAGCACTTCTGCACAGCCATTTTGACACACAACGGGGAATTTGATGCCCAAGCGGTCAACAATTTCGCCTTGCCCGCCACAATCTTTGCAGCTTATGCCATTTGACACAGGGCAGTTCCTCGTGAGCATCAGCGGCAGTCGACCGTAAGCAATGAGCCCGCGCGGCAACGCACCTTTCAGCACAGCTACTTGTGCAAGCGTCAGCTCATAAGACAGCGTCGCTTCCAAAACACCGCTGTTCTTCAGCGCCTCGAGTGACTGTGAGTTGAAAATGTTCGAACCAAGTCCCGCATGAACGGAAAAGTCTTCGCGACGTGCAAGTTCCATCGCATCAAGTGTACCGGCGCAGGCAACTTTTATACCGGCTGCTTTTGCCGCTTTTAATAATTTTATAATTTTGTCACTGCTGCCGAAAATCCCCCGAGGGACTTCAACCGCTATTTCAATTCCTGTTTTCACCAGGCTTTCGAGCTCTTCGGCCGGGGTATCAAGCGGAACGATCAGTCTTTGTAGTTTTTCCGATAGTGTGGGCATCTGTAACGGTATGTGCGAAACCGCTGAAAATCTTGCGTAGACACGACGGGTTTTCGCCTCGTGGACAGGAATTTTTTGTATCGCACTCAAGTTAAACGCGACAGGGCCGGCCTGTTCCAAAACGGCATTCAACTCTTCAAGCGCTTTGCGCCGTAGGGCATTGATGGCCGATGCGGACACATAGAGCCCGTCGTCCAGCTCAATTTCTATTTGTTTTGCGAAAAATTGTGTTCCGCCGCATTTATTGAGCTGTTCTTCAATGCTCTGTTTATCCAGCGGTCTATTTTGCGCGGGTTGCGGAATCGTTTCGGAAACGACAAAAACATTTTTATTTAAAGCGCCCGCCGCCAGCGACAGCGGCTCGCCCTCTTTACAAGTAAATGCAAAATCGACCGGTATTAGCGGGGTTTCATTTTTGTAAAGCCCGGCAAAGGCCGAAAGCACCGAAGCGGCGGCGGTTACATCGTCTTTTTGCCTTGTGCCAAACATGGCTCTGCCCCGCTCACCAAGATAATACCCCTGCGTAAAGCCGGAACGAGAGAAAACCGCTTGCAAATCTTTTGCGGCCTCCGGTATAAATGCACCATTCAAGGCTTTGCGGCCGGCTGTAACGGCGGCGGCCACATATTCGGGGCGCTTCATTCTGCCTTCAATTTTAAAAGAGCAGATGCCTAATTTTTCAAGTTCGTTCAAATACGAGATCAACGACAAATCTTTTAAACTCAGATCAAAGCCGGTCCCGTTGGGCGACGAAAACGGTAGTCGGCAGGGACCTGCGCAAAGCCCTCTGTTCGCGCTGCGCGAGCCGAGCACGGCGCTCATGGTACATTGGCCGGAAACGCTCATGCAAAGCGCCCCGTGAACAAACATTTCCAGTTCCAGCGGCGCATTTTCCGCAAGTCTCGCTGTTTCTTCAAACGACAGCTCTCTGGGCAAAATCGCTCGTGTAAAGCCGAAAGCTTTGAGCGCCTGCAGCCCCGCCGGGGTTTGAACAGACATCTGTGTGGACGCGTGCAGCGGCATATCCGGGGCGGCTTCCCTAATCATCTTCGCCAGCCCCAAGTCCTGCAAAATGAGCGCATCTGCACCGATTGCGCAGGCGCGCTCACTGATTTTTATAGCATCTTCAAATTCAAGATCATTTACAAGGGTGTTCAGGACAAGGTAGGCCTTCACCCCATGCGCATGGCAATAGCGCACTGCCGTTTTTATTTGTTCGGCATCAAAGTTATCTGCCCCGCGGCGCGCATTGAGGGTCTTTTCACCGAAATACACGGCGTCCGCCGAACAGCGAACCGCAGCAATTAAGGCGTCCATGCTCCCAGCGGGCGCTAGGATCTCCGCACGGTTACACTTGCTCAATTGTTTTGGAAACGCGCACGAAGCGTGGCGAGTTCTTTCCCCAACCGTTCGGCCTCGCGGCGCGAAACTTCGGCATTGGTTTTAGCCCTTGCGGCGTCTTCTAAATATTCCTGTATTTGTGAGCGAAGATTTTCAGCACTCATCTCGGCTTTTTTTGCAAGGTCGGCATAATGCAATGCCCCCATAACCGCTGCTTGCGTAATGGAAACTCTAGAATTCTCACGTGTGATTTTGGAGATCTCTGCATCCAGCTCTTCACCCAGCATTTGAGCGTACTTGACTTCGTCATCGGTCGTAATAAAATAATCCGCTCCGCCAATACTGAGCCTCACTTTGTTTTTATCCATACTTTATCTCTACCTTTCCGGCGTGCGCGCGGCGCACAAACCAAATCATTTATAATTTTAAACTATTATACTATATTATCGCTCGGTAATAAAGGGGATTTTAAATATTTTTTGCTCTGTGCAATACCCACCTTGAGAGAACGGCATAAGAACGCTATGGAAAAGCGGCTTTATGCCCCAGCCGGAGGTTGCACGGAGGTTATGCGGAGACCGTGCGAAGTGACTCTGCGAAACCCCTGCGAATCCTGTACGAATCCTCTACGAAACCTCTGCGAGGGGGGCTCTTTTTACGCTTGACAATTTACGATGTTTTTGTTAAAATGAGCACCGTTTCTAAATCACGGTTTACTGCTTGGCAATACTGCACGTTCACTTTCAAATCGCATCGGGATTTTGTTCTTTCGGATTGAATATTGCCCTATAGGTCTCCGTAGCTCAGCAGGATAGAGCGTTCGCCTCCTAAGGTTGCGTTACAACGGCCACCTCAAAAAAAACTAAATAAGGGATTGCAGTTCGACTTTGATCGGGCTATAATCATATATCAGACACGTCCATATAGCTCAGCTGGATAGAGCACCCGCCTCCTAAGCGTGGGGTCGGAGGTTCAAATCCTCTTATGGACGCCAGTGAACAACGCCGAAAGC
>JAAYFA010000263.1 GCA_012728445.1 Clostridiales bacterium
ATTTTATCCTGCGCCGTTTCACCGCTATTGTTACTGAAATGAACACCAACATGGTAAACAGTGTGTCCGATTCGCTTTGTAAATGCTCCGGCTTCACGGGTTTTTAATTGTTGTGGGGTCGCTTTTGCATCTGCGGTTTTTGCCATAAAATGAAGGCCTCCTTTCTGTTTTTTGAATTAACATCATCCTTTCATTTTTGGGATAAGTTATTTTAACGGTGTGCCGTTCTACCCTCATGGTTTCCTGAGAACCTGCCCTGCGCGGCGGTTTCTCGTATTGACCTTATTTACGCGCTCGCCGCAATGTTGCGGGTCTTGGCATCGCTTCACTTGACGGTATATTTGAGGACGGTCATTCAATTGTCAAAGTGCGATTACCCTCTACCAAATGCACTTGAAATGACGCTTTGTAGGGGATGCCCCTTTATCTAATGCACTGAAAATGATGGTTTGAGGGGGTATCCCTCTACCTAATGTCAAAAAAACACTGTTTTGGTAAGCCTTTTAAAAAATATTTACAGGTTATTCATAAATTTGGCAAAGAAAAACCACCCTTAACTGTTTTCACAGTCAAAAGTGGCGGCAGAGATTACTGTTACTTTATTTTGTGGCATCATAAAATAAAAACAGCGGAACGATTACCATTACGATTATCGTTCCGCTGTTTCAGAGTTTTGTCAGATTATTCGTAAATCAGTTCGTTTCGGATAATTTCATCTGCACAATTACGAATATTATTGACTTTGCCAATCCAAAGCATAGGGTTTTCTGCTTTTAACTGTTCGGTCACATTCTGCGCTTTCATCATCTGCTTGATAATAAGTTCCCGCCGTTCAAAAGCGGCAACATCAATTTCATGCAAATGCGCCCGAAGTTTGCCGGACATTAACAAGCTTGAATACAGCGCACGTTTGTGCTTTTTCAAATATTCAAGTCGCTGCTGACCCCAAATACCGATATGGATTTCTTCCGGGAGACCATCATCTGGCATTTCAAGGTCGGGAATTTTGTAGCCGTTTACCTTTGTATAGCTTAGCTTTTCCATTGTCTGCGTTCCTCCTTTCAGCGAATTTTACGGTGCAACACTGCTTGTTTAGGGCTTTTCTGCTATCTGCCCCCTTTGGCGGTCTACCGCTTCAATCCGCTACGAGTGAACCGACTTACCGCTGTAATAGTAGTGGTCTTGACAACCACCCTTTACAGCATACATCCTTTAATAAGCTGTCTATCATGTCCTTTATCTTGTCCCAGTCCTGAAGATTTTCTCTGTATAACTCTAGACCTTTTTCAGTAATTGTATAATAACGCCGTCTTGCGCCTACGTTTTCGTCGCCCCAATAGGATATAATATATGCATCATCTTCCAATCTTCGAAACGCCGTGTAAAGTGTTGCTTCCTTCAATTCAAATTCGCTGTCTGTTATGGATTGTATCCTTTTATTAAGCTCATAGCCATAGCTATCACCTTCTCTAAGTTGCGCTAATATTATCGTATCCGTATAACCACGGATCACATCAGAAATAACAAGCATATTCTCTCCTCCGTAACTACATTATACATCATACTACCTCGCCTGTCAATGTATATAAGCAAAAAACATTTCAATCAAGCCATTCGTCAAATTTTTCGGTAATATGCCGTGCTTTCTAGTCTACAAAGACGAAACGACCTGTAAAGCTCAAGTGCTTTACAGGTCGTTTTAGTTTTAGAATGTTACACTATCCGTGCCAACAGATTCAACCCTATCAAGGCTTGTCCTGCAATATGCTCACTACTACCGAGGTTTTTGCTCCCTGTTTTTTTCGGTGTAAGCCGGGTTATTGAGCAAGCCTCGCCTCAATGTCATAACCTATTTCAAGGCGTACTTGAGCTAAACATGTGTCTTTATGCGTATAGTCTTCTAAAGTGTTTACAACTTTTTTGATTTTCTTATCCACATAATCGCGGCCAAATAGCTCTTCGGCCATGGTGAGGTACTCAAAGTCCTCTATGCCATCCGAAATATATTCGAGCCTCAAAGAAGAAAGCGGCTCATTGCTACCGGGGTAGAAAAGGGAACCGTCACTGAAGGTGTCATCGCCGGTCCAGGGTGTCGTCCATGCGCTCGCCCAGGGGGATACCACATTATTCCAATAGGTCGTATCCCAATAAAGCAAACCGGTTACATTCACCATTTTTTGCTGCCACATTAAAATACGCCCTTCAATGCCATCACTTTGCGTAAAGATATTGGGATATTTCGTGTCGGGGTTGGGGGCGCAACAGATATACCACCAAATTTTTGAGCCATCAGCCCTGCGCTCATCCATTTGGCTTAAAAACTTTTTATCGCTGAAGTTTGATGAAATGGGGCAAACAATATTGCTTTTCGCTTGCAGATAAGCGCCGTAATAGGTTTGTCCGTCTTCCTTGAAACTTAACCCACCAAAAGGTGTTACCATATTGTAGCCGGGGCAAAGCCTGTCCAGTCGGTCGGTTATTGCGTTGTAACGCGCATAGTCTTCAAGTCCCCAAGGTTCGTCAATCGGGTAGAAGTATGCCTTCGCAGCCCAGTCCGGGTTTGATTGCACCTTGGCATAATACTGCTGCAAAAGTGCGTCATTACCGGGGTATGGCAACCTAAACGACTTGACACGCGGGTCACTCATATAGGCATCTGCTTGATTCGAAAGAATATCAACAGGCAAGGTATAGGGGGAAATTTTACGCTGTAGCAAGTGCTCGTAATATTGCTCATATAATTCTTGCGTAAGCCCCGGTGTGCCGGCGGAGTTATGCACTTTTTGAATATAATGACGGTTTAGCCCAAAAGCGGTGTCCATAGTCGGCGCTGCCGGCAGATCAAAATCCCAAACGGTTGCGCTGACATCGGCAATGAGCTGTAGGTCACCGTCGCCTTTTAGCCTGTTTACAATGACTTGCGCCGTATAGGTGCCGGCCGGTGTGGATTCATCTGCCTGTACCTGAATATAGAATGGCCAGTTGATTTGTGAAGCAAGTGTATATTCTTTAATGCGCGCAATGGGCACCAGTGCATCGGGGTAGGTCCCAAAATCTCTGATACTGGCGCAATTAATATAATGCTCTTCATTAATGGTCGATTTTAAAATGTCGCCGTTTTCGTTTTTAAATTCTGTAAACTCCACCGAATACTTGTTTGAATTCGACTTGTTCCGTGAACGAATCACGATTTGGCAAGCTTCTGTTTCGTTGCGTGCCAGGTGAATGTCGTAGGTCTTGTTTTTTTCAAGGTATTCATTCATTTGAATCTTTCGGGTTGAATCATAAAAGCTGTAAGACACGAAAGATTTCTTATCGTATCGAACCCCCTGAAAATCGATGTTTAGCCCCAAGGGATAGCTCAGGCTAATGAGAAAGACCAGAACTGTACTCATCGCCCGCCTGAATAGAATAAAAGCGTTATCTAAGATAAACATAAAACTCCTCCTTCGTATTAGAGATTCTAAACGGGTTTAGTTTAGCACACGGTCCAATAAAAAACAAGGTCCTTGCTAGCTTTTAAAGATTGTTTAAAGATTGCAAGTTTAATTGTCGCACCTGTTTTTCAAAATCGCACCGGTTGGAAACGCCAAATCACAACGGTCATAAAATTCAAATCTGTCGGGTTGGAAACATATAGATGCAGTTCGGCAAGTATGGAAGCCTGCCGCTACAGTAAAGCCAAGTGGGCGGTTTCCACACCGACCGAGAAATTAGGGATTTTACACGGTAACCAACGGAGATGATGACATCAAGGTTGTAATAATCCACATTGTATTTTTTACCGTCCAAAGCAGTTGTTACAAAATTTGCAACAACTGTTTTTTTGCTCCAACTCACCTTCAGCAAAAACTCATCACAAAAAGCGTTAGCCGCCTCATACCATCATTAGTGGTACAAGGCGGCTACAACATTGTTTAGTATGTAAAGCGCTATGCCTTTACACTTCTGTTTTTTCTACTGCTTCAAACACAATGTCACAGTCAACAACACGGCTCATATAGCTTTTGCCCGCTTTGAGCTTCCCTTCCAGCATCTCTTCCGAGAGTTTATCTTCAATTTGCGACTGGATGGCGCGGCGCAACGGCCTGGCCCCATATACCGGGTCGAAACCGGCGTCGGATATTTTTTGGATAACATCTTCGTCAAAACCGATGGTAATATCCATTTCCGCCACTCTTTTGGCGAGGGTTTTCAGCATACGGCGGGCGATTTCTTTAATATCTTCACTACTGAGCTGGTGGAAAACGACAATGTCGTCTACCCTGTTGAGGAACTCGGGACGGAAGGCTTTTTTCAGTTCCCCCATCACGGCTTCGCGGATGCTGTCGTGGCTTTGTGCGCCGCCGCTTTCACCGGTGGAAAAACCGAGTGTGCCGACTTCTTTTGAGATGAGTTTTGCGCCGATGTTGGAGGTCATAATCACGATGCAGTTTTTAAAGTCCACTCGGCGGCCTTGGGCATCGGTTAGAATGCCGTCTTCGAGTATTTGCAGGAGCATGTTGAACACATCGGGGTGCGCTTTTTCAATTTCGTCAAACAACAGGACGGAATACGGCCTGCGGCGGACTCTTTCGGTGAGCTGGCCACCCTCGTCATAGCCAACATAGCCCGGCGGTGAGCCGACCATGCGGGAGACGGTGTGTTTTTCCATATACTCGGACATATCGAGCCTGATCATCGCATGTTCATCACCGAACATGGCGGTGGCAAGGGTTTTGGCGAGTTCTGTTTTCCCCACCCCCGTGGGACCGAGGAAGATGAAGGAGCCCGTGGGCCTTTTGGGGTCTTTGAGTCCTACCCTGCCCCTGCGGATAGCTTTGGAAACGGCGGAGACCGCTTCCTCCTGCCCGACGATACGCCGATGCAGCTCCTCTTCCATATGCAGCAGGCGTTCGCTTTCTTCTTGCGAAAGCTGAACAACAGGGATGCCTGTCCAGGCGGAGACGATTTGCGCGATGTCCTGCTCCCCGACTTCGCCCGTTGAGCGTGAGTTTTTCTCCTGCCACGTGCTCTTCGTCGCATCCAGCTTTGCGGCAAGCTCTTTTTCTTCGTCACGCAGTTTGGCCGCATTTTCAAAATCTTGCGCATTGACGGCGGAGGCCTTTTCTTCCGCAAGGACTTTCAGTTTCGCTTCAAGCTCTTTTAAATCCGGCGGCGGTGTGTGTGACTTAAGCCGCACGCGCGATGCGGCTTCGTCCACAAGGTCTATGGCTTTATCCGGCAGATAGCGGTCGCCGATGTAACGAGCGGACATTTTAACCGCCGCAATAATCGCTTCGTCGGTAATGCGTACTTTGTGGTGCGCTTCGTATTTATCGCGGATGCCTTGGAGGATTTGGATGGATTCTTCCTCGCTCGGCTCGCCCACGGTGATGGGTTGGAAGCGGCGCTCGAGCGCGGCATCTTTTTCAATATGTTTGCGGTACTCGTCAAGCGTTGTCGCGCCGATTACCTGCATTTCGCCCCGGGCGAGGTAGGGTTTTAATGTGTTCGCGGCGTCCATGGACCCTTCCGCGGAACCGGCACCGATGAGGTTGTGCCGCTCATCAATAAACAAGATAATATCTTTCGCCTTGATAACCTCTTCAATAGCGGCCTTGATGCGTTCTTCAAAAATCGCCCCTGTACTTTGTACCCGCCACCATACCGGTAATGTCCAAAGCGACAATGCGCATGCCTTTGATCGTCTCCGGCATTTCGTCTGTGGCTATTTTAAGGGCGATCCCCTCGGCTATGGCCGTTTTGCCGACCCCCGGTTCGCCTACAAGACACGGATTGTTTTTTGTGCGCCTGCTTAAAATCTGAACGACCCGCTCAATTTCTTGTTCTCTGCCGATGACGGGGTCAATCAAGTTTTGGCGTGCGAGTGCGGTCAAATCCCTGCCGAACTTGTCGAGGGTGGGGGTTAAGGATGCCTTATCTTCCGCATCCGATTCCCCCGGTGACGGTGCGCCCGCAACGCTCAACGATTTTATGACATCCCCCAGAACTTCTTTCGGGTTCGCCCCTGCTTGCATCATGATGCCAAGCGCTACGCTTTGCCCTTCACGGATGAGAGCGATGAGCAGATGCTCGGTACCGATATAAGAATGCCCCATCATGCGCGCTTGCATAACAGATGTTTCAAGCATATGTTTGCAGCGCGGGGTAAAGTCGTTATGGGTAAGCTTTGTTGGCTCGCCCACGCCGATACTGTCTTTTATGGTGTCTGCGACGTCTTCGGCCGTCAGCCCGTAGTCGGAAAGGATGTCGTAAGCAATCCCGCTTTCTACATCCAGCAAACCGAAGAGAAGGTGCTCACTGCCGATTTCGGTGTGCCCCATATTGCCCGCCGTTTCAATTGCGGTATTTAAAGCCAGATTGGCTTTTTCGGTAAATCCATTGAATTTGTACATAGTTTAATCCTCCGATATAAAAAATCAAAACAGGTGGTTGGTGGTTTTTTTTAGGTGAACGATGGGTGAGCGATTGTTCAACTACTGCTCAACCCTTGCTCATCTACTGCTCAGCCATTGCCCACCAACTGCTCAGCCTTCCGCTTTCAGCGCTTCCCTCACCGCAGTCGCTCTGACTGCATCCCGCTCGGCGGCTGTTAGGTTTTTGCCTTCGCGGGCATTTATGGTGGCGGCCTGCATGTTGACAATCAACTCGTTTAATTGTTCGAGGCCGAAATTCAAGATGTTATTTGCAGCGCCTACACGAACTAGGGATATTAATTCCATAAACTCGTCGCCACTTAGCAGCCTTGCTGTTTGCAAAACGCCCAGCGCGCGCCAGATTTTATCGTTGTTTTCCGGATTTTTGAGCATCAGCTTTGCCGCCTCACGCTCTTGGTTCACCAACTGTATGGCGATCTGCTGCAGATTATGCAAAGCGGATGTTTCCGTAATGCCTAGGGTAATCTGATTGCTTAGCTGGTAGAGGTCGCCTTTTGGGCTGGACCCCTCCCCGTAAGCGCCCCGTATGGTCATGCCAAGTTTTGAGACGGTGGAGGCCAAACGGTTGATGTGCCCGATGCGTGTAAGGGCCGGCAAGTGCAGCATAACGGATGCCCGCATGGCGGTGCCCAAATTGGTCGGGCATTGGGTAAGGTAACCTATCCGCTCATCAAACGCATAAGCTAGGCGCTTGTCGAGCGCCGTGTCTATTTCGTCGGCGATGGCATAGGCTTCTTGCAGGGCCAAGCCGGCTTTCATTACTTGCAGACGGATGTGATCCTCTTCGCACAGCATAATACTGACCGACTCATCTTTTGTGAGCATGAGCGCCCGCCCATCAACGGAGGAGGCGAATTCGGGGCTGATAAGGTGCCTTTCCGCAAGGGAAACGGCTTGCGAGCGGGTCAACGTTTTCATCTCTAAATAACCGAACTCGTAGGTGTTGTCTTCCATGAGTGCGTCTCTGACAGTTTCATTGACTGTCTGCCTGCCTTTTGCGTCTAAGCGGGCGGGGAAAAGAAAGTCTTTGAGGTTTCTCGCAAGGCGTATACGGGTACTCAGAACAACATCGCCCTGGTCGCCTTTTTCAATATACCATTTATTATTCATGATTCATTAACCCTCCATTCCCTTAATTTCATCCCTGAGTTTTGCGGCTTGTTCAAAGTTTTGTTCTTCTATAGCGGCGTTGAGGTCCTCGCGGAGCTTTTCCAGGTGGCTTTTCTTTTTGGTCGATTTCTCCGCTATCTTGGAAACTTTGCCGTTGTGCTCTATTCTGCCATGTATCCGTTGCAGAGATGGCAGCAATTTGTCATAAAAAGTTGTATAGCACTGTGCGCAGCCAAGCTTGCCGTCACGGACAATGTCCTCAAACGAGCAGCCGCATTTCGAGCAGCGCAGGGCCTTCGCCGATTTTGCCTCCGGCAATCCATTTTCTAAAATGCCGCCGAAAAGCTCGCCTAAATTAAGCCCAAAGCCCGAGAAAAAATCTCCGTAACCTAAATGCGCCGCGCAGTCCGCACAAAGATGGGTTTCGGCGGTATCGCCGTTGACAACGCGTTTGATGTGGGTTGTCGCTTCGCTTCTTTCACAATTTTGGCATACCATCACAGTTCCTCCTCAAAATGTTGTTCGGTTAATCGTTTATATTACTGTTAAAAGCATATTTTTAAAAAGTAGTGCTCGTGTTTTGTCACGGCTTTCCTGCGGGTGCAGCCTTAGTGAGCTGTCGGACGTTGCGGTGAGCATCAGCGTTGCTATTTCCTCTTCCAAAATATCTTGATGGCTCAAATTTAAGATATGCGCCCGACAAGTTTTTTCGTCAAGCGTGGAGCCGATGGTGTTGATGACGTGCATGAGCACCGCACCCAAATCACCTTTCACCCGGCTGATGCGTATATAGCCCCCGCCGCCCCTGCGGCTTTCCACAATATAGCCTTGCTCGGGCGTAAACCGTGAGGCCAACACATAGTTAATTTGACTTGGCACACAGCCCAGACTTTGTGCAAGCTCGTTACGCTGAATTTCCGTATATCCGTCGTGTTCGAGCATGCCCATGATAATTCCGGCTATGTTGCTGGTGATGTTCATAATGATCAAATCCTTACTAGTCTTTGACTATCTTTGACCTTCATTAATTATAGAATATTACACGACAATCGTCAAAGGTCAGGGAAGGTCAAAACCGGCTGAAATCAGCCGGTTTTTTGAAATAACTCTCGTTTTCAGAGCATTGCTTGTACTTGTTCCGATTCTTACATTTCGGGCTGTTAATCTTGCAGTTTTGCTAAAATATCTTCGGCATCCTTTGCGGTTAATCCGCCGGGAGATGTTACAAAGTTTTTGGGTGGTTCCGCTGCCCAGCGCTCGGCAAAGTCGGCCGCTTGCTCCGGTGTTATTTGAATATCCGCAAAGCCGGTCAAATCCCTGATGGTCCGGTTCAGCGTATCCTTGTCCGTTTCCAGCAAGGTCAAAAGCTCCGCCAATTTTTCCGGTTCATAGCTGTTTGCTCTGTCAAGGAATGACGGCAAGAACATGGCACAGGCTTTGCCGTGAGGGACGTCATAATTTTCGGTCAACACATAGCCCAGCGGGTGGGGGAAGGCGGTGCCGGTGTTGTTAATCACAAGCCCTGCGTAGAGGGATCCGTAATACAGCTCGTCGCGCATAACTGTTGTGGGCAGTTCGCCGGTTTTGTGCAGCTCTTTGAGCGCCGTCCAAAGCATTGGTATGCCCTTTTGGGCAAAACATTTTAATACGCCCGCACACGTCGGGGTAAACCATGCCTCCACACCGTGGCTGAAGGCGTCAAGGGCGGTGGATACCGTTACATCGAAGGGTACGGAGTAGGTATATTTTGGGTCCGCAAAAGCGAGCTTGGCATAGCAGTCGGCGCCTAAAATGCTCTTTTTGCGCCCGCTTTCGTCCATGGTGAGCACAGCAACGCTTGTTACCTCACTGCCCGTGCCTGCCGTTGTGCCGATGAGAACAACCGGCAGCGGGTCATTTTTATACGCTCGCTTATAAATATCCATTGGCTGCAAATCGCCGTTTGTGGCATAAATAGCCACCGCTTTTGAAGCGTCAAGGGGCGAGCCGCCGCCGATGCCGATAATAAAATCCGCGCCAAACTCCCGTGCCTGCTCCCCTGCCGCGTGGCAGTCGGAAATGAGCGGATTTTGCCCAATCCCGTCAAACACCCGATAACCGATGCGTTCATTTTTGAGCACCGTTTGTACATCTTTAAGCGCACCGCTCAGGCGTGCGGACGAACCGCCCGTTACCATCAAACACCGCTTGCCAAAGTTGCTGAGCAACTCCGAATTATGGAGTACCGCATCCCTGCCACTCACCGTTTTAACGGGCATGAAAAAATCAAATTCCACGTTTTTCACCTTTTTCTTTTTTTAGCCGCACGCTGTATTACATCAAAATCAAAGCAATTTCACACGGCCCTTATTGCATCTATTATAGCATATTTTATGGGTTTTCGCTTTGATTTTTTCGATGTCGCTCAAAGCCCTTGCATATTACGTTGTCTGAGTATACAATATATGACGAATGATTTGATGGGATATTTTTGGATTGGAGTTGGCAATTTGGCATCGGAAGGCAAACGCAGTAACAGAAAAGGGCTGATTTTAGCCGGCGCCGCTATTGTTGCGCTTGCAGGCTTATTTATATATGACGTTTTTTTTAACATCCCCGAATACACAAAAAGTGATTTTTCGATGGGTACCGTTGTCACGCAAACGCTCACCGGCAACGATGCCGAAAAAGCCGCAGGCGAAATTTTTGAAGCGTTCGACAATATTGAGCAAAAGTGGCTTTCTTGGCGGCTGCCGAATGCCAACATCGCAAAAGTAAACGAGGCCGCAGGGACGGGTTTCCCCGTTGCGGACAATACTGTTGAGTGGCTTAAGAAAACGCTGGATGTGTGTGCGAGCAGCTCCGGGGCGCTTGACATCACCATTGGCAGGATTACAGCGCTGTGGGACTTTGGCGGCGAGTACGAGAGACTACCGAAAAAAGATGAAATTAGCGATATGCTGGGCAAAGTAGATTACCGCGGGGTGGAATTCACCGGTAACACCGTTAAAATAGCCCGTGGGCAAAGTCTTGACATGGGAGCCGTCGGCAAAGGGATTGCCTGCGACGAAGCCCTGAAAATCCTCCGTGAAAACGATATAAAATCCGCGATTATTTCCGTGGGTGGCAGCATCCTGCTCTACGGGGGCAAAGAAGACTTTCGCGTTGGCATACGCGACCCGGAAGGCAGGCCAACCGATTATATGGGCGTTTTAACGCTGAAGAGCGGCTGTATCTCTACCTCCGGCAGTTACGAAAAAACGCTTGTCCGCGATGGTGGCACCTATCATCACATCCTGGACCCGAAAACGGGTTACTCCGCTCAAAGCGGGTTGACGAGCGTGACGGTGGTGTGTGATTCCGGCCTTTTGACAGACGCGCTTTCAACCGCCTGTTTTGTACTGGGCTATGAAAATAGCTTGCCACTGCTAGAGAAATATAATGCCCATGCCGTTTTTATTGCCGATGACCGAAGCGTAAAGGTTACACCGGGGCTTGCCGGCTTGTTTGAAATCGCAAACAACGACTATACGAGTGACTCGTCGCTAACATCAACGGGGGCAGTACAATGAAAAGACTGTTTAAAAGAGCGGACTTCTTGCTGATTTTTGTTTTTTGCTTACTATTCGCTGCTATGTTTTTACCACGTGTTTTAAGTAGCGATGACCTTACCGCAAGAATTTACAGAGATGGTGTGGAAATCTACAGCATTAATTTAACCAAAGTTGCGAGCAGCTATACAATAGACTTAAAAAGCACACCGGCAGGACTGGTTGAAGTTGAAAAGAATGCCATCGGCTACCTTGATGCCGATTGCCCGGATAAACTATGCGTCAATACCGGCATGCTCACCCGCCGCGGACAAACCGCCGCCTGCCTGCCCGCAAAAACGGTTATTATTTTAACCGGCGGCAAAAAGAGCGAAGGCGCACCGGATGTTATTACTTACTGAGTGGCTGGTGGCTAGCGTACCCCAATCGTTTCTCCATCGCTTCTCCACTGCTTCCCTATCGCTCACCTATCGCTCACCCATCGCTCACCCATCGCCACCCATCGCTCACCCATTACAACCTACAGGAGTTTTTCATGTCATCCAAATCAACTGCTTTAACAAAAAAAATCGCCCTTTTGGGCATATTGGGTGCACAGGCGCTTGCGCTGTCGGCTTTAGAAAACCTTATTCCTGCGTTTCCGGGCTTGCCACCGGGGGCGAAACCGGGGCTGTCAAACATCGTCACGATGTACACG
>JAAYFA010000297.1 GCA_012728445.1 Clostridiales bacterium
AACCTAACAACTCGGTTTTATTCAGAGATTTCATAATCGGGATTCGTATAACAAGAAAGAAGACGTTTGTATGATTTCAAAAACGGTTTTTGAAGAGGCGAAAAATAAGGCAATTGATTATTTCATCAAAACGAATATA
This sequence comes from Clostridiales bacterium, assembly GCA_012728445.1. Classification (GTDB taxonomy): domain Bacteria; phylum Bacillota; class Clostridia; order Oscillospirales; family Acutalibacteraceae; genus UBA1447. The sequence continues at coordinate 140 of JAAYFA010000297.1, forward strand.
GTTTTAACAAACGAAGAAAAAGCAAATATTGAAGTCGCAGACTTTGGCCTAGATGATTTGTGGAACACCGGGCTTGAAATACTGACTTATGTGAACACCGACAGAGTCTGCGCCAAAGAGCTGGTACTGCTTCCGAACCAAACCTGTCCCGAGCACAGGCACCCGACAATAGGGGACTATCCGGGTAAGGAAGAAACCTTCCGTTGTAGGTTCGGCACAGTGTATTTGTATGTGGATGGACCAACTACGGTACAAAGAGCCGTGGAGCCGCCCGAAGGTGAATATTCTGTATTTCATGAGATAGTACTGACCAAAGGTCAGCAATACACATTGTCGCCCAATACGAAGCATTGGTTTAAAGCGGGTCCGGAAGGTGCTGTCATTTCGGAGTTTTCAACCGCCAGTTATGACGAATGTGATATTTTTACGGATAGTAGAATAAAAAGGCTACCCGAGGTGGAACGATGAAGACCTTTGTGCAATATGGGGCGGGTAATATTGGCAGAGGATTCATTGGCCAACTATTCTCCGACGCCGGATACTTCGTGCGGTTTGTAGATTTAAACGCGGATGTTGTCGAGGCACTCAATGCGAAAAAACGCTATCCACTCAACATCGTGTCCAATGCAGGTTCAAATCAAGTTTGGGTAGAAAATGTTTCTGGTATCAATGGACTTGATACCGACGAGGTTGCAAAAGCCATCGCCAACTGTGATCTAATGGCAACGGCCGTCGGCGTAAATGTAATGCCGCGCATTGTACCGAATATTGTAGCCGGGATTAAAAAAAGAATGATTAGCGACAGAGAAAACCCGCTCAATATTATTATTTGTGAAAACTTAATGTATGCAGATAAGTTGTTATATGGGTTGATAAACGAACAACTAAACCCGACTGAATTAGAATATTTTAATGAAAAAGTGGGCTTGGTTACGGCATCTGTCGGCAGGATGGTGCCGGTAATGGCAGAAAGCTCAAGACGAAGCGACCCGCTAAGACTTTGTGTGGAAAGTTACTACGAGCTACCTGTGAATAAAGCGGCATTCAAAGGTGAAATACCGAATGTGTCACATTTATGCCCATTCGAACCCTTTGAATACTATCAAAAAAGAAAGATGTTCGTTCACAATATGGGACACACTCTGACGGCGTATTTGGGGCATCTGTTACAATATGAATATATTTGGCAGGCGATCGACAACCCGTCGATTAAGACGATTGTTGAACGAGCGATGAGCGAATCTGCCCAAGCTCTTTCAAAACAGTTTAATGTCCCGCTCCAAGATGTTAAGGAGCATAAAAATGACTTGATACTCCGGTTTGGCAATGCAGCGCTCGGAGATACTGTTCGGCGAGTTGGCAGAGATACCAAACGGAAGCTTTCCCCCGAGGATCGTTTTGCGGGTGCAATAAAGTTTTGTGAAGAAAATTCAGTGGTGCCGGCATACATACGAATTGGAATAGCGTCAGCACTATTTTTCGACTTTCCCGACGGAAACGGAACATCAGAGGTTTTAAAGATATTGAATCAAAGAGGACCGGACGCGGTTATAAAAGAGATTTGTGATATAGAAAACGGTGAAGAACATATTGATGTTTACTATCGGCAATTGAAAAAGGATAAAAAGCTTGAGAAACTAATCGGTATAGCGGAATCGTTAAGTTAGAAAGTAGCTTAGGG
>JAAYFA010000338.1 GCA_012728445.1 Clostridiales bacterium
GTATAGCGGTAATGTTTGGAGCCAGAGCCTCTCCTCCTATAATATCGTGCGGATGAAGGCGGCAGGTTGGGGCAACAACGATGGCGAATATAATGCCATTGCTATGCTGGTTAATGTCAACCTCAACAAAGCGGACAAAAGCGCCTTGCGCACCAATGTCAGATATTATACAAATATGGGTCTGCAGGCGGCCGATTATACCGGTGACGCTGCTGACTTTATTGCATTCCAAAATGAATTGTCGGCATCGGCGGTTCGGCTTGGCACCGTTACAGGGAGCGACACTTCCGACACCTTAGCGGCAAAATATGCAGCACTGACAAAAAATACATATGTGGCAACAGTTAACCATAAGTTACCGGTTACAACCGGAGGAACAGGTAACGTGAATGGTACGCCAATAGCGGACGACGCTGATGGCACAGCAGACGGATACATTACTATCACTGAAACGAAAAACTTTAGTTCCGGTGACACAGTCGATTTCGCACCGAACAACTACGCCGAGTATGTGATTGCCTCTGCCAACGGATACACGCCAAACACATCTGCGCAAACAGTCTTAAACAGAAGGTCTGCGATTACGCAAAACTATATTTACATAAAAACTGAATGCACCGTCACTTTTAATGCAAACGGTGGTACAGTCAATCCTACAACATCAGATGTTGCTTTAGGCGCAGTATATGGTTCCGGTACGGGCGGATGGCCTACACCCATCAAATCCGGCTACACATTCGAAGGGTGGTTTACAGGTGTCGGCGGCACCGGTACAAAGATAACAATGTTTACAACTTTGACAACGGCCGTCGATCAAACGCTTTACGCCAAATGGTCACCTCACACCTACACCATTGCTTATGACCCGGGTGTGTCAAGCGGTATCGGCGGGAGTCCGATGGATGTCTCCGAGGCCACTTATGATGTTCCAATAACCCTTCGCGTTAATACTTTCACCAGAACCGGCTATAACTTTATCGGTTGGGCGACGAGTAACGGTGGACAACTTCAATATATAGACGGCGATGCAGTTTCCAACCTGACCGCAGTTAACGAAGGTAGTGTTACACTTTATGCGACATGGACCGGCAATGTATACACGGTCCACTACAACGGTAATGGCGAGACAGGCGGCAGTACGACAAACTCCAACCATGTTTATGGTACGCCTAAGAACCTTACCGCGAACGGATTTACTAAAACGGGCTACACTTTCGCTGGTTGGGCAACAAGCGCGGGCGGTCCCAAGGTTTACGATAACGCGCACACCGTAACCAACTTGATGACTTTGCCCGGTGCCTTCGACCTGTATGCCGTTTGGACAGCGAACACCTACACCATCGCCTATAACCCGAACGGTGGCGAGGGCGCGACCATGACGCCTTCCGCCCATACTTATGATGGCTGGGAACCCTTAACAGCAAATGGGTATACAAGGACCGGCTACACCTTCCTCGGCTGGTCGAAAGATCAAGAGGCGACAACGCCTACCTACACAGACGGGGCGTATGTAACAAATGTCCCGCCCGCCACCGGCAACATCACCTTTTTTGCGGTGTGGAGTATTAACCGCTATACAGTAACCTTTAACGCGAACGGCGGTACCGGCGAAGTGCCGCTTACCGTTAATCAGGATTACGCCACCCCCGTCGCCTTACCGGCAACGGCAGGCAATATCTTATGGCCGGTAACGATTGGCACAACAGCCGTTAAATTCAGCAGAGGCTGGAACACGACCATGAACGCCGACGAAAAACTGAGCAGCTATGCGGTGCCGGCGTCTAACTCTACGTTATACACGGTCTGGGGTGCGGATTACACAGGCGTGCTCAACGCCTCAAACCTTGCCAACGCCGATTACCTGCCCGCCACAAACGACACGAGGTATTTGCCGGGCGGTGACTTGTATCAGTTGGGTGGATTTACCCACACCGGAATTTATCCGCGATCGGACTTCACCTGGGCGAGTATAGCGAACCTTAACAACGCAGTGCAAGCCATCGATTTCACACGCAAGCAGTCCGAGCAGGATACGCTGGTGGACGGTTATGAAACGGCCATTATGGCGGCTTACGGTAATATTGTTTTGGCACCGGCAGACTATAGCACGCTCAACGGCTTAATCTACGATGCAACGGATGGACTCAACAGAGCGCTCTACACGACAGACAGCCTTGTGGCTGTTGACGATGAGCGCGCAAACGGCGAAGCCATGGTTGCCAACGCCTTCAAAAAGCCCTTGCAATACCGGGTTGACCAGCGTTGCGTAGCCTTGGAAAACGCTCTAAACAGCCTTGTGTTCAAGGAAGCGGACTATTCGGTTGTGCGCGACATATGGAACACCGGGCCGGACTTTACGAAATATACGGATGACTCCGTTTACGATGTAGTATATTTTTATGAACAAGAGATAAACTGGGACCTGCTCATTGACAATCAATATATCGTGGATGACTACGCCCAGACATTAAGGGATCTTATGGATGCGCTTGTCTTAAAGGCCGCCGATTATACGGGCGTGATTGCCGCACTCGTGGCTATCCCGGACGGCGACGGCAATGAATATTTTGACAAGCAAGCACTTGAAGAGATATATAACACCAGCTCGGTAGCAAACCTTGAAGACAAGGTAAACGCAGTTGACTGGGACAAGGATATTACCGAGCAACTGGCAGTAGACGGTTATGCACAGGCTATCGTTGCGGCAACAAGTGCGCTGATCCCGAGGGCGGCAAATTACACATTCCTTGGCGTGGCGCTCAACAAACCCCTGCTGCTCCCGGTGTCATACTATACCGAAGCGAGCTATCAGTTTTACCAGAGCAAGATGACCAACGGCTGGAACCGATACAACAACCAGAACTTGACTATCCTGCAGCAAGGCATCATCGATCAGGCTACGCAGGCTATCTACGATGCCTACGATTTGCTTACACCAAAGACGGTAAACTACACGGTGAAGTACCAAACCACGGACGAAACACCGCTGCAGTTGGCAATCGATGCGGTAAAAACCGGTCCGGCGGGCAGCCAAGTAACCGAAACGGCGCTAGACATAACCGGCTACACGCCGGTGGAAACACCAATACAAAAGATTCTTACCGGCACAGACTTCGAAACCGTTATTATCTTTACTTATGTTATCAACGAATATACCGTCACTTTCGACGCCAACGGCGGCACCGATGTTGATGCGATAACACAAAACTATAACACAACGGTTGCGCAGCCGGATGACCCAACAAGAACAGGCTACGTCTTTGCCGGCTGGTATTTGGATGAGGCACTGACAACCGCAGTAACATGGCCGTATACGCTTGGTGGGTCGAATGTGACCTTCTATGCGAATTGGACGGCGAATACCTATACTATTATATATGACGGTAGCGGGGCCACAAGTGGCTCGACCGCAAGTTCACTGCAAACCTACGATGCCGCATCCAACCTTACTTCAAACGGATTCACAAAAACAGGGAACTCATTTGTGGGCTGGGCAACAACCCCGGGTGGCACCGCTGAGTACAGCGATGGGCAAAGCGTAACAAACCTGACGCCGACCCTGAATGATGTGATCACCTTCTATGCCGTTTGGGCAATCAACGAATATACCATTAGTTTTAATTCCGATGGCGGCTCGCCCCTTGCGGATATCACGCAGGATTATGATACAAGCGTAACGGCACCGGCAGACCCGACCAAGGAAGGCTACACCTTTAACGGCTGGTTACCTGCAGTACCGGCAACCATGCCTGCCGAAGATACGGAATGCGTTGCACAGTGGACCATCAACGAATACACCGTCAGCTTTGACAGTGACGGCGGCTCTGCTGTAGACAGCATTACGCAAGATTATGCAACGGAGATAACGGCACCGGCAGACCCAACCAAGACCGGCTACACCTTTATCGGCTGGTCACCTGCAGTACCGGCAACCATGCCTGCCGAAGATACGGAATGTGTGGCACAGTGGACATTGAACACCTACACCATCACCTTTGACGCCGATGGAGGCACGGGTGGCGAAGCACAAACCGTGGAACACGGCACAACACCGGTCGCTCCGGAAGTCAGCAGAGAAGGCCATACCTTTATTGACTGGGCACCGGCAATCGCAGCGGCCACGGCGGACGCAACCTACAC
>JAAYFA010000411.1 GCA_012728445.1 Clostridiales bacterium
GTGCGCGATAAGAAAAGTAGATCGTCGCCGTCAAAGATGAAATCGATGTACTGGAACGCCACCTTTTCGGTATCTAGCGCAGAATAATCCAGCAAGTCGCATAAGATGCGCCAGTGCTCTAAATCCGACGACACACTGAGTGACGCGATATTGCGCATACCCCGTGTATATTCGCCCTGAAGGCGGTTGACTATCGAAAAATACTGCTTGGACACATCGTCATACAGCACGCTGAACTTGGAACGGTTCCCGAAGAAGTCCACCGTTTTATAAAACGCCAACTTTTTGTCGGGGCAGTTGATGTCGCCTTTGAGCATAATGGCTCGGTCGCGGTCAGGCACACATTCCGCCGTTTTGTAACCCAGAAAGTTGATGATGTCCCCCGTGGGCGAAACCACTGCGCTGCCTTCCAGCAAGCCTCTGCTCGGGCCTTTTACGGTACCTGCCCAGTCAGGGTTGAAGGCTAAGGGCTTGGTCAGCGTCCAGTTTTCCGCCTCCATCAAATCGGCGTTTTCGTCAACCGAAAGCAAACTTGAGGAATGACCGCCCAAGCTCCATGCACCGTAATCGATTGCCGTCCACAAACGCCCTGCGTGGTTGGTCACCGGCATAGGCGCCTTGTGTAAACCCTTAGCCAAATGCGAACAGCTGCCGCGCGACAACACTTCGGGTTTGCAAAAGCTTTTGCCGTCATCTGTCGATTTGCCAATGAGTAAATCTCCGTACTCGGTGGACATGGCCAGCATATACAGTTCGCCCTTATGGACAAAAAGCTTGCCCCAAAAGCAGGGAAAAAGATCGGTCAAGTAATCCCAGTTTGCGCCGCCATCATCCGAACGGAATAGTAAGGAAAGGTTTTGCGGCGCTCTGGGGGCGTACACATCCATGGACGCCAGTAGTGCACCGTCCGGCAGTTTGACAATGGAAGGGCTGCAGAGATACCTGCCGGAAAAGCTGTATGCTTCGTCCAGCGGGTGCAAATAATTAACCACCGTACCGGGCACAAAACCCGTTCTGGCCAAACGAACACAGCTTTTATTGTCGCCTGCCGTCACATAAAGCTCATACTCCGTATCCGGCTTTAACCCCGTTAGTTTCGCCTTGTTGCCGGCGACGGTAATCGGTGTATACACCGTTTCGTCCAATGATTTATAATGGATTAAAAACTCTGCCGAAAGGGGCAGAACCGAGCTGTCACAAAGCCATTCCAGCTCAATAAAATCGGTGTTCGGCGCAAGCCTGCAGACGGTTATGGCATATTCAAGCTCATCGTCCAGCTGCCTGTAGGGGGCGAAACTCCAAGTTTTTGGGCTTTTCATTTGCGGTCTCCTTCCATTTGTGCGGAATTATTGAAATGTTTTGTCATAATCAAAGCATCCTCATCGGGGTGCCTGTAAAAACTTTTTCGACGACCGGCTTGCAAAAAACCGTTTTTTTCATAAAGCGATATAGCAGCTGTATTGCTCACGCGGACTTCCAGCGTAATAAACACACAGCCACGCTCTATTGCCCCTTGTATGGCCCGGTCAAGCAAGGTCTGCGCCACACCTTTACGGCGGTGTTCCGGCAAGACGGCAATGTTTGAAATATAACTTTCGCCCACCACCTCTTGCGTGCCGATATAGCCGATAACATGTCCGTGTGCCACTGCGACAAGAAAGTGAGACAGCGGATTTATCAGTTCTTCTTGCAAGCTTATTTTTGACCACGGTGTGGTAAAACACCGTTTTTCAAGCTCCGTGAGTGCCGTGATATGAGAAGTATTCATGGGGATGATTGTAACGTTCATAGTAATCCTCAATTGCCATTGGCGACAGCTCTTCTTAGCCCTCCTTTGGAAAAGGAGCCTTTTTGGGGTTGCTCTTTGAAAAGAAACTTTAAAACTTATTCAACCAAACCCGCATATCACTTTCGCCCCTATTAGCAAACGCGAAATACGGAATAAGCTTGATAGTCTGCGGCTCATAGCCTTCTCCGACAGGCATGTAAAGGTTATTGTCTTTACGTGGATTCTTTCGATAACCTTCGGTTTCCAATGTGAAAACCTGCAAGTCTGTGTCAAAAGTTTCTTTAACTTCCACACAAACATCTGCCCGCA
>JAAYFA010000234.1 GCA_012728445.1 Clostridiales bacterium
ACAACAACTTATCCACGGGGAAATAAACGAAAAATTGTATGGTACTGCAAACGGCCGTCGCGATGTTGGCCGACAATTGACCGCCGACGCCTTTGCCGATGAAAAAGGTATTCAGATTCGGTGAAAGCCAGGCGGAAAAGCAGATGAGGGCTAGGGTAAAAACAAGGTAAATGGGCAGGGTTGTGGCAACATTGGCGCCGCTTTTAAAAGTCTTTTCCTTGTTCACAAAAAACGCGACAATCTGCGCGAGGATGTTGGCTGTATTGAACGCGATAAAATAACCCAGCGCCCCGGATACGATAGCCCCTGCGTTGTTCGTGGTAACCGGGTAATCAAAAACAAACCAGTGAAGCGGTGTGGCGAAAAGGTCTTTTATAAAAGGCATCAAAATTAAGATATTCAGGGTCCCGTAACTGACAACCGTTGCTAAAAGGCTAACAAATATAAATTTGATGAATTCCCACAGCGTCTTTTTTGCCGCGCTTTCTTCGGATGTTTTTTTGTCGTTTTTTTCTATTTTTGCCATAAATAAACCCTCTATCTAAAGTTAGATTTTAGACCATGAACAATAAAAGCAGTTTACCACAGAACAGCAACGGTATCAACTAATAATTAATTGACAATACGAGCTCTTTTCGATACAATAACGGAAATGAATCATCCGGCCAAATACGAAAAAACGGACGGGGGCAGGCTGTGGCGCAAACAAATATTCAAGACCGTAAGATTAAGAGAACTCGATTAAAAATTCGACTCCGTAAACAACTGGGCAAAAGCTCGAAAATTGCAACATGCTACGAGGCGTTGATTTTCATCAAAAGTTATCCCCAAAAATCGAAATCTGTCTTGTCGTTAGCCGCCAAACGCTTGTTTTCAAGAAAAAAGTATATATTTCTCTTCGCCTCTCCTACGCATGGCAATAGAGGCGATCAATTGATTGCGTATAGTATAAAAAAATGGTGCGAAAAGTATTTTCCTCTGTATGTGTTTGTAGAATATGACGACAGTATTTTACGGGATTGGTCATTTCTCAGCCTATTGAAATCCGTCATAAATAAACACGACCTAATCCTTCTTCGGGGCGGTGGCAGTGTTGGAGACTGGTATATAGATTACGAATATTTTATTCGCCACGTTTTGAAAATGTACACTAAAAACAAAATTGTTATGTTTCCGCAATCGGTAAATTTCAGTGATACTCCTTTTGGCCGGGAGGAAAAGCTAAATACTGCTTTTAGTTATGACAATCATCCTGATTTTACATTCTATGCGAGAGATGAGATAAGCTTTGAGATTGCGAAAACAATGCTTAAACGCAGCAAAGTACAGTTATGTCCGGATATTGCTATGTTTCTTTTCAACCTTCATGCGCTGCAACCATGCGACCGCAGCGGTGTTTTCCTGTGTCTCAGAACAGATAAAAACGAAATTCATTACAGCAATCTCGAACGCAATCAAATAGTCGAAACTATTGCTCATAAATATTCGGTCAGGTTTGGCGATACCGAAGCGGGGCATAAAATATTTTTGGAACAGCGAGAAGAAGAAATTGAAAAAATGCTCCGCCTTTTTTCGGAAAGCACGGTTACTGTAACCGACCGCTATCACGGAATGATAAGCGCCGTACTAACGAAAACACCCTGCGTTGTGTTGCGCTCTGCGGACCATAAAATAGTTTCGGGTATAAAATGGTTTGAGGGTTTGGATTATGTCTTTTATGCCGAGAATATAGACGACGTACCCGCCCTTATTGAAAAAGCCATGCTGTGTGAAAACCCTATGGTGCCGGCTTTCAGCAACTATTTTAACGAACTCTATGAGGAAATTATTAATGAACAAGCCAAAGGTTAGTGTAATCGTTCCCATCTATAATGTTGAGCCCTACCTTCAGCGGTGTGTAAACTCTATCCTTTGCCAAACACTGGGTGATATTGAGATTATCCTTGTGGACGACGGCTCTACGGACAACAGTTCATCGCTTTGTGATGACTATGCGAAAGCCGACAGCAGAGTGACCCTTATCCGTCAAAAGAACGCGGGGCTCAGCGGTGCGCGCAACGCGGGGCTTGACATCATCACCGGTGAATTCGTGAGTTTTATAGACGGTGACGACGCTGTTTTACCCGATATGCTAGAGACTACGCTTGACGAAGCCCTCCGCTGTAATGCCGATGCGGTCATGTGCAATATTGAAATAATCGACGACAAGGGTTCGCTTTTGTTGTATGCGCCCCAAAACGAACGCATCGACTTGGCCCATTTTGATTTTTCACTTTATTTTAACGATTATATTTCGAAAAAGCGGCTCGGTTACAATGTATGCTGCATGCTTTACCGTGCTTCGATTCTCAACGACCGCAAACTGCGCTTCAGTACAAAGATGTCTTTTGCAGAGGATATCCCCTTCAACCTGTGTTTTCTCGCCGCGGCAAAAAGCATAAAAACACTGGACAAACCATTTTACCTTTATTATCGGCGACCGGGTTCCCTAACCACTGTCCCTCGGACGGATTATTTTGAAAAATATAGCTTGATGATGAAGATTTTTTTCGACTTTGTTAAATCCGGGGACTACGGGGAGTATATTGTCAAACAAGTGCCCGGCTTTCTTTGGGACTGGCTTATTCGGGCGGCGGGCGATTCAAAAAATGATGTCAACAATATTATAGCCGGTTTTGAAAAGATCAACGAAAAAAGCTTTCTTCGCAAGCAAATGCTGACCCTTGCTTTTGGGCAGGCAGGGCGCAACTATTGCAAAGCCCACCATCTCAAGGGTAAGCTCAACCTGCATTTTAAGCTGATGGCCTTTTGCGTTGCAACGGGGCAATATAAAAAGGCTGCAAAAGAATATTTTTCGGATTAATCAAAGGATGTTTTAATTGGCTGCAATCAGTGTAATCGTTCCCGTCTATAATGTTGAGCCTTATCTACGCAAGTGTGTGGATTCTATTCTCGCGCAAACGTTGCCCGGCATTGAAATCATTTTAGTCGATGACGGCTCAACAGACGGTTCCGGTTTCGTCTGTGACGCATATGCCCGCAACAATGAGCGTATCCGAGTTATCCACAAAGAAAACGGCGGTCTTAGCAGTGCCCGCAACGCCGGGTTGGACGCGGCAAAAGGTGAATATGTAGCCTTTGTTGACAGCGATGACTGTATTGCGCCGGAAATGTATCAGCGCCTACTATGCGCCCTGCAGGAGAGTAAGGCCGATTTAAGCATCTGCGGCTACCAAAAGGTCAAAGCTCCCGGTGCACAAGGGGTTGCCAACACCTATGCGTGCGAAACGATGACCGGTATGCAGGCGATTGAAAAACTATATACCAATGACTATGTTTATTTTACCATTGCCTGGAACAAGCTTTTTAAGCATAGAATCTTTGACTCACTCCGTTTCCCACAGGGTAAACTTTTTGAGGATGGCTATGCGGCCTTTAGGTACTATTATGCGGCACAAACGGTGGTGTGTCTGTCGGAATGCTATTATTTTTATCTCACTCGTAATGACAGCATCACAAATTCTCAGCTCAGCATTAAAAACTTGGACGGTTTGGATGCAGAGGTGGACTCCATCGATTTCCTCAAGGCAAAAGGCTGTTTTGATTTGCTCACGAAAGCACAGACAAAATATGCCAGCGCGGTCATATTGAGCCTTAAAAGATACAGCTTAAAACAAAAAGATGTCCGCTTGCGATTCAGAACAATCAAAAAAGATTTTATCCGCCTTTACCCGAGTATGATGAAAAACCAAGTGCTTTCAAAAAAAGAAAAGATTTTACTCACCTCTTTCGCTATCAGTCCTCGCCTGTGTAAAAGCATTATCACGGTGAAAAAATTATGAAGAATTTTCTTTTGACGATTTGGAACTTTTTGTTTGATACCAAACAAAAACTCGTGAACAGTTTATTTTCTCTGCATGATTTTGTCTACCGCCGCTTGAAAAAGCCACCAGAAGTGCTGACCAACTTAGAAACAATCGATCTGATTGTAAAAAACCGTTGTTCGGTCAGTCGTTTCGGCGATGGCGAAATTAAGCTGGCCACCGGCAAGGATATATCCTTTCAAACAGCTCAGCCGCTACTACAGCAAAAGCTCCAATCGGTGTTGGCTTGTGATGATAGCCGCCTACTGGTTTGCATCCCCAATGTTTTCGAGTCCCTTTCCCATTTTACCGAAACCGACGGAATATATTGGAAAAACCACCTTTCACGGTACAGGAAACACTGGTATCGCTTCAGCCGAAAAAACAAGATATACGGCAATGCCTTTATATCCCGTGTATATATGTGTTTTAATGAAAAAGAAAAAGCGCAAGATTACTTCAATGCGCTTAAAAAAATTTGGAACGGTAGGGATATCGTTCTGGTTGAAGGCGAGAAGAGCCGACTGGGTTTCGGCAACGATCTGTTTGATAATGCCCATTCAATTCGTCGTATCCTTGGTCCCTCCGCCTTTGCTTTTTCTCGTTATGAAGAGTTGTTAGCGGAAGCCCGAAAGCTTGAAAAATCTGCACTTATTATTTTAGCAATGGGACCGGTTGGGAGCGTTCTGCCTTATGATTTATTGGATGACGGCTATCAAGCTGTTGACCTAGGTAACATTGACACCGAGTATGAATGGTTCCTGCGTGGCAACACAAAAAAAACTCCGATAGAAAATAAAATGGTTTACGAAGCGGGTGCCGGCCAAGATGTAGGGGAACTCGACGACGAAACCTATCAATCACAAATCATTGCGAGGGTGACCGGATGATGAATGCAGAATCTATTATAAACGGTACGGGCATGCTGCTAAAGGCATATGCACAGCGGCAGGCAAAGCAGGAACAACTGCAAAAACCCGTAAAGGTCAGTATTATTGTGCCGGTTTACAACGCCATGCCGTATTTCACCGAATGTATGCGCTCGCTGATGGCGCAAACGCTCGAGGACATTGAAATCATTTTGGTCGATGACGGCGGGAGCGACGGTAGCGGCACTTTTGCCGATGCACTGGCTGAAGTGAACAATACCGTCAGGGTAATTCATCAAAAAAACGCCGGTGTAAGTGCCGCACGCAATGCAGGGCTTACCATTGCTCGCGGAGAATACATCGGCTTTGTTGACGCGGATGATGTTGCAGGCCCGGAACTGTTTGAAACCTTGTTTGCGGCAGCGGTCTTGTTCTCAGCTGATGTTGTGAACTCCGGCTACAAAACCTATAACGAAAAAGATAGTTGTGCCACACCGGCAGCCCCGTCGTTTGAGCTCGGCACGGTTTTGAATCAACAAGATATGAAGCTTTATGCCGCACAAATGCACAAAACCGGTTGCTTTTTGTATGTATGGCGCAACCTTTTTTCGCGCCGACTCATTGAAGAAAACAATATCCGCTTCGATGAAGATATCTCTGTCGGAGAAGATACGCTGTTCAACATGGAGTGTTTTTTGCATGCACAAAATTCGGTCAGTATTGATGTCAGCGGCTACCATTACCGCATACACCCCGCCAGTACCATGCGGCAGCAAGATAACCCCTTGCTTGCAAGCTCCCTGCAAAAGCAATTTGCGCGCAAGTTGGCGCTGGGCGAAGAACATTTGGAGGCTTACCGTGAGGATTTTTTGCGCGACATGGCTCAGTACAATATCACCGTGCTTTTTCCACTGATGTTGAAAACCCTCTATCAAAGCGACACCCCTAAAAAAAGACAGGACTTTAAACGCCTGGTTAACTCCGACATGATGCAAAAAGCTTTTGCGGATTTTGATTTGTCGCAAATCCGTTCCCGTTCGCTCGACTGGCAGATGTTTTACCTCGCAAAAAGGAAACGATATTTTGCCGCACACTTGATATGTAAAGCCATTTTATAAATTTTTTATTTGGGATTACCCAATTCCGTCGAGAATATCTTCTCTCTTCAACTTGTCAATTATGTCATGTGAATGATAAGTTGCCAACACGTTTTGATAAATTGAGCAACTTATCAAAGTTAACGTCAACTTATCATTTTTAGCCTTGACAACTTCCATTTAAAAGCTTATAATTTGCCTACAATGTTTGGGCCTGTAGCTCAGTTGGGAGAGCGTTCGGTTCGCATCCGAAAGGTCGTGGGTTCGAATCCCTTCAGGTCCACCAAAAAAGATAACCCCTGCCGGCTGACGGCAGGGGTTCTTTTTTGGTGCTCTCCTGTGCGATTCGAAAAGGAGCGGCAATCGCGGGTAGAATCCGCTTAAAACGTGTTCTTATTCTGTTCCAACCGGCGTCCATGCGCAATCCATATCCTGCGGATACTTCACGCCGATTATTTTGCGGATATCGTCCATCTGGCCCATAATTTTCATGGACTGTGCGTGCGGGATCATGTCGCTTTCGAGCTTGCCTTCGCGCAGGCACCGGTTGACCTCCAGAATTTGCTCTTCAAATCCGTTGCCGAGGAAAGGACATTTGTATACTTGCGGCTCCTGCCCATCCACAAACACGGTAAACTCCTGCGGCGCGTAAAAGCGGTCGGTCGTTTTGATATAGCCTTTGTCGCCGAAAACATAACCGTCGCCCGGCTTTCTCAGCAACATGGCAGAGGTAAGGGACGCAATTGCGCCGCTTTCGTATTTTATGAGCATACAGCAGTGCACATCCACACCCGTAACGCCAAGCTCCGCTTCGGCGGAAATGTTTGCAATAGGGGAATCCATCAACCATGATGCAAAGCTCAATGCGTAGCAGCCGACATCCAAAACAGAACCACCGCCGTACAGAGGATTAAACGCGTGATGGTCCGGTTCATCGGACATATCATAGCAAAAAGCGGCCTGGATGCCTTTGACTTCGCCGATAACACCGGACTTTACCACTTCCAACAGCTTTATAGTACCGGGTGCTAAGCGAGCCCACATGGCTTCCATCATAAAGACCTTGTTCTCGGTTGCGCTGTCAATCATCTTTTGCAGCTCGGTGCAGTTGACAGAAATTGGTTTTTCGGAAAGAATCGCCTTGCCGTGGTTCATAAACAGCATTGCGAAGGGACCGTGCGTGGCATGCGGCGTTGCGACATAGGCGGCATCGATGCCATCCCACTGAGCCATGGCCTCGTAACTGCCGAAGCGGTGCTCAATCCCGAATTTGTCGCCAAAAGCATTGGCTTTTTCGAGGTTGCGCGAGGCAATAGCCTCAAGGCTCGCACCCGGTGTGTTTTTACAGGCTTCGGCAAATCTTTCCGCGATTCCGCCGGCGCCGATTATACCCCAGCGTATTGTTTCCATCCTGTTCACTCCTTAATTGCTAAATTTATTCTACTAATACAGGCATTATTATACAGTATTGTCTTGCAAAATACCAGCCTTTGTGCTATATTTGTAAAGAAATATTCTGGCAGTTACGACTGTCAAGCGATGTTTCACCGTTCGAATGCGTACGTATTATAATATCAATTAAGGAGGCTGTAAAAATGAGTAGAGAGCAAAAGTTTTACGTTTGCCGTATCTGTGGCAATCTTGTCGGCATGATTCATGATGCCGATGTGGAGATTATCTGCTGCGGGCAACCGATGGAGGAACTCGCCGCGAACACCGAAGAAGCGTCGGTTGAAAAGCATCTTCCTGTCGTCTCAGTGGACGGCGACAAAGTAACGGTCGAGGTGGGCAGCGTCCCACACCCAATGGTTGATGCACACTACCTCCCCTGGATTTATCTGGAAACTAAAAATGGCGGGCAGAGGAGAAACCTTGTCCCGGGCGATAAACCACACGCCGTTTTTTCCGTCGTGGATGACGAAGCCATTGCTGTGTATGCTTACTGCAACCTGCATGGACTTTGGAAGACTGTATTGTAAAGAATAAACATTGAAGGAGACTGACGATGAGCAAATACGAGTGTGATGTATGCGGTTATATTTATGACCCCGCCATTGGCGACCCTGACGGCGGCATAGCTCCGGGTACCGCTTTTGAAGACATTCCGGACGATTGGGTTTGCCCCGTATGCGGCGTAGCCAAGGATATGTTTAGCAAAATCTAAGCCGACGTTTACTATTATCCGAATACGAAAAGCCGCTTGGCACATGATGTGTCAAGCGGCTTTTTTAGTGTGCGCTGTGACCGACTGACGCCGGGACCTTCGGCTTTTGCGAGCTACAAATCAAGGCATCCTTATCAATGCATAAATGCTTGCACATTGCTGTTCTTTTTGCTATAATCATTTTAAGAATTCGAGAGAGGGAAAGGAATGAATAAAATGTTTTTTACAAAATCTTCATTTGCTTCTATTTTCAAGAGGTATGCGTGTTATCTTCTCGTTTTAATAGCACTGATCATGTCCATCACACCAAGTGTGAACGCTGCTGACAAGGCTAAAACCAACTCCCCGTATATCTTCGTTTCCGGTTATTGCGGCTGGGGCCAATATGATAAGATGAATGACTTTATGTCATATTGGGGGATGCGCAACGGCGACCTGATAGAACACCTCAATGCACAAGGCTTTGATTGCTATGCGGCCTCCGTTGACCCCGTTGGCAGCGCTTGGGACAGAGCATGTGAACTGTATGCGCAGCTGACCGGGACGGTCGTTGACTATGGTTTTGTTCACTCCACTGTTTATAATCACCCCCGTTTCGGTACCGATTACAGCAGCAATCCGCTGATTACCGGCTGGGGAGCAAACAAGAAAGTGAATCTGATTGGCCACAGCTTTGGCGGCGCGACGATTCGACTTTTATCGGCACTTTTGGCAAACGGCGCTCAGGATGAAGTGGACGGCACCGACGGCGCAGTTTCCGGCTTATTTACGGGTGGAAAGACCGATTGGATCAACAGCATAACAGCCCTCTCTTCCCCTCACAACGGGGCAACCATTCTGGACTTGCCCGCGAAGCTCTTGGCCCTGCTGACAAATGACGGCGGAAAAGTCGTTGGTACAATCAATGACGGCCCAATAGGGCTGATCAATTATTTTAAGAGCGTCTTCAAAGTCTTTAACAACGGTATGGGCAAAGATACGGGCGCCTATGACCTCTCTCTCGATGGTGCCGCCGGGCTCAACGAAAAAATCCCTACCTTCAGCTCAATATATTATTTTTCATTACCGGCCGATTCAAGCAGCCCCGCTCGCCTGTCCAACAACAGGTTCCCAAACGCCAGGTTGACCGATTTTGCCTTTTGGCCGTCCGGCCTTGTTATCGGTATCAAAAGAGGCGTGTCGACCGGCGGCATTGTTTATGGCAAGAGCTGGCTAAATAACGATGGCGTTACCAATACAATCTCTTGCTTGGCGCCCAAAGATGCCCCGCAGAAAGCTTTTGATAAAAATAACGTCACCCCCGGTATTTGGCAGGTAATGCCAACCCTTCAGGGCGACCACTTGGCGATTACGGGAGGGCTTATCCGTGAGGTTGATGTCAAAGCCTTCTATGTGGATCATATGAATCTGATAAACAGTTTGTAACGAAAAACAGATGCCCTTGTCCTGCGCTTGCAGTTCCGACTGCCAAACTTACAGATAAAACGAGTATACGAACGACAGCGGATGCCTTTTTGGGGCATCCGCTCTTTTTTGATTAAACTCCCCGGCTGATTTGGATTTTGTCCATCTATCATCTATCCATATAAAAATAGAGTCTTTTGTTGCTTTTGTTGAGAATCATTTCCGGTGAGCTGCCGCCCGCTTGGTCGTCGGTATACTTTTGGCTTTCCACAAAATCGCTGTTCTTTGGTATGTCCGCCCAATAATCAGCGGCCATATACCACTCACTGAGAAAATCCACCTGTGCGGTCCATTCATATTCCCTTGTAATCTCATTAAAATATTCATCACTTAATACGGCATAACCATAAAATACGGTACCGGTGCTTTCGGCGATAATAAAGTCCGGTGAGAATGTCGGTTGATAATACCATTCGCAACTTTCTATTTCTGTTATATTGGGGAAATAGCGGGTTACCATTGCTTTGTCTGTTCCCGGCGAACCATATCTGTTTTCATCATAAATAATATAATACTCATCCTTTTTTGCCTCCAGGCGTTTTTTCGCCCCCATACTCGTCACATTCATAGCCTGCCAGTTTTTTTCTTGCAGCTCGTCATATCTCGCGGTAAGTATCATCTTAATGTTTTGTCTTGCAACAACATCGCTGTTACCAAGCAAGCCGATGGCTTGAGGTAGCACTGAATCCGACAAACTCTCAAATATACCTACATCAAGCGAAACACTTTTATCCTGCTCGCTCTTTGCCATGTTGTATGTTGCAATCAATGCATCGACCCCGGCGTAATTGAGCACCAAAAACCAGGCGGTGAAAAATACGCAAATAACCTTAACCGCGTTGAACTTACGCGAAATAATTTTTATGATTGCCAAAACAAAAATCACGGCGGTGAGCACCATAAACCAAGAGGTATAAACGCGCAGCTGCGTGAGCCCGTACACCTGCATATACATCCCCATTTTTGAAACGGCGGATGCGATGATAATAACCGTAACGAAGGAAAGGACGAGCAAATATGTTTTTAATCCCTTTGAAATCTTGCCTTCTCTGCGCGCTGTGAACAGATAAGAAACAAGCAGTAAACCAAGGTTAATAGCCGCAATAGCAACCAATTCAAAGAACCCGCGCCGTGCATACTCGGAATAGATAAAGTCGCCGGGCAGTCTGCCGCCGAAGGCAGAAAACATATAGTCAAACTGCACGAAAAGGAAGAAAAGATAAACGGCGCAAACGATGCTCATCACCGTATACACGATAACACGGTCAAGGTTCCCGCTAATGTTTGGTATTTGAAGTGCACCTTTTTTCTTTTTGTACCGGAAGGCAAATAAGGCACCAAACAAAGGGATGGCTGCCAAAACGCCAAGAATAAACTTACCGAAATATTCCCAAACCTTGTCGCCGATTAAATCCGTGATTTTTTTCATCACGCTCTCAAATGCAAAATCGGCGCTCGCCAGCAGGGACAGGATCACCGCGAGCAGCGGAACACACATGAGAACGCCAAGCAGAATTCGCAAAAACAGCCGCTTGCCTTTTTTGCCTTTTTCGTCTTTTGTACCTTTGGCGGCGATGATAAACAGCTTGTCCAGGTTCATAAAAGGTCTGCCCACAAACCCACCAAAAAAATCAAACACCACACCTTTTGACAGTTTTTCGTGGTCGCGCTCACCGAACATAGACATCACGTGCAGTGTGGCAAGGAAGAACAAAAAGAACAAATTCAGCACGGCAAGGACGGGGTTGTCAAACAGCACAAAGCACAGTAAAAGCAGCACAATCGGTACCCCCAGGGGTGCGCCTTTTTTAATGGCCAACCGCTTACTTTTTAAGCCGTAAAGCACTATGCCGGCGTAAGCGGCAACAAAGAAAACCACAACACCGATGCCAAGCCCGCCCAAAAGAATACATTCAAAAAAGAGAAACCCTATAGCCACGGCCAGCGCAGCAAAAAGGCTGTCCGCTTTGTCAAAAACAACCGGCGTTCTCTTAGCAGGTGGGCGCGGTGGCGCATAGTATTGCGGGGGCGGTGCCGCGGGAAGCACCTGCTGATTTTCCGGTGAGGGATTGTTTGTGTTTTTATCATTTATCTCCATTGCTTACGCCCTCTTTTTTGCTTGATTTTTGCGAACTATACCCATTATCCCAAGGATAATCCCGGCAACAATACCCGCTATGAAAAACAGCCACGCTATCGGAATGAGAAAAAACGGTTCGACAAGCGACCCATCTTCGGCTACGGAAGAACCGATTGCCTTGTAAAAAATCATACATCCTGCTGAAATTACCAATGGAATCAACGAAATCCAATATCTCTTTTTCATTTTTATAACCATACCTTTCTTGGGAATTGTGTGGTGTCGACCTGTGGTCGACATTTCGGTCATACATCACGACCGAAAAGCACAAAACCACAGTTTGAAAAATTTGTTTTTCAAACTTTCTCCTCATCATACGCTAAAATATCCGCGGGCTGGCAATCAAGCGCTTTGCATAACGCATCCAGTGTCGAGAAGCGGATTGCCTTTGCTTTGTTGTTCTTTAATATTGAAAGATTGGCAGGGGTAATGCCGATTTTTTCCGAAAGCTCGGTCGTCCCGATTTTGCGCTTTGCCATTATTACATCTAAATTTATGATAATTGCCATGTTAAGAACACATCCTTTATTTGGGATTGAGAAGCTGTTGAGAAGTGGGACTTCGTCACGGGAAGAAGTGGAAAAGAATAGGAGATACGTTTTTTGAAAAGAGGCTTTTAATACCGGAAAGAGGTTGAGAAGAGCGGCTTCGCCGCGGGAAACGGTTGAGAAGCATAGGATTTACGGATTGCGGAGGAAATGCCGAGGAGTGCGGTTGCGCTGCGTAAAAGAATCTTCCCCCACTGCTTATCTATTGCTTATCTATTGCTTATCTACTGCTTTTCAACTGCTTCTCTATAGCTTCTCCGCCATAGTTAAATCGTCAAATCCACTTCCTCGCGCAACTCAATACCGCGGATGACCAGTTCCCGGATAATCGCGGAGATAACGGCAATCATCAACGCCGCCCCTGCCAAAATAAAAAACGCCATCCGCATATAAACGAATGTCCCATACATAAAAACCAAAAAGTCAAAAAAAGCGCAAATGCTAATCACTTTAAGGTTCAGAATACTGTTTTCGCAAAACGGGCGGTCATTGGCCAGATTGCGACAGAGCATAAAGACAGACGCCCAAATCGCCATGAACGGAACATAAGTCGTATACAACAGCACCAGCATCCAATTTAAATTCACACTCACTTGGATAAAATCCAAATATGCCCGTAAAAGCCATGGCAGTAGTATGCCGGCACTAAGGCCACCGACAATTGCCGTAACCGTCAGTGTGAAAAGAATTTTTGGGAACAAATTTTTATTTTTCATGTCAAGCTCCATTCTGCCGCATTCGGCGACCGGGGAAAATTTAAAAATACAAAAAAGACATACGCTGTGAATAAAATTCTCACTTCCAAGCAAATAATATCATTGATTTCACTGTTTGTCAACAATTATTTATCGTTTATCGATAATTTTCTTCGTTTTCGATATTTTTGGTAAGTGCTTATCAATTGACAATCGCTGCGTTAAAGTGCTATCCTATTCGCAATAAACATTAAATACGCAAACCTTTTATATTTCTTGTGAATAAGGATGGTCAACCCTATGAAACATTATGAATCCATTATCATCGGTCACATCACCGTGGATGCCGATACGGATTATCTGGGCAACAAAACCAAAATCGAAGGCGGCGCGGTGCTGTACTCCTCCGCTTCCGCAACCGCACTGGGTCACAAGGTTGCTGCACTAACCAAAGCGGCACCAAAAGACAAGGACCGTCTGCGCGCCTTCACCCTGCCGGAAGAAGACCTTTACCTTATCGAATCCAAACGCTCCACAGATATGTCGAACCACTACCTCACGCCGGAAAAAGAGCGGCGCACCAGCGCGTGCACCAGCCAAGGCGACCCTTTTGTCCTTGACGATATGCCGGCCGGCATCAGCGCGGATATTTACCATTTCGCCGGCTTGATATACGGTGATTTTGACAATGATATGATTAAAGCACTTTCAAAAAAAGGCGCTGCCGCAGTGGATGTCCAGGCCTGCCTGCGCAACCGCAACGACGCCGACGGCTCGCTGTTCTTTAAGGACTGGGCGGATAAAGAGGAAATGCTCCCCTTCATCACCTTCCTCAAAACCGACGCCGCAGAGGCGGAGATTATGACCGGGCTAACCGACCGAAAAGAAGCGGCCAAAATGCTTTTCGCCCGGGGGTCTAAAGAAATTATGATTACCCACAACACCGAAGTCTTAATTTACGACGGCAAAGATTTTTACACCTGCCCGATACGCTCCAGAAATTTAAGCGGCAGAACCGGACGCGGTGACACGACCTTTGCAGCATATATCAACGAACGGTTGACACACAATATTAAAG
>JAAYFA010000147.1 GCA_012728445.1 Clostridiales bacterium
CAGGAACGAGCAGGCGGCAAGAGAGTATTGGGAAAAGATAAAAAAAGAGTAGCCACCATATATGGCAGTAGAAAGCCTCTGATTTTTCACCATTATATTTAGCCACATCGATTTTTTATTTTTAAATGGGAGAGTGTATAATGAAAACAAGTTGTAAAAAGCTGTTGCTCGTTTTACTTTCTCTAATTATGATATTACCCTTGTGTCCTACCGGCGCTTTCTTTGCTTCGGAGCAGTCACACTATGCCGGGACCTTTGTCTTTACCGTCAAGGGCTACGGTCACGGTGTGGGCTTGAGTCAGCGCGGTGCTATTGAATATGCAAACAGGGGTTGGACATATAGCGCCATTTTACTTCATTATTACCAACCAGGTGTAACAATTGTTGATGACCCAAGTCCCCCTGCGACCATCAGCTATGACGCAACTGCTTATTCCCCCCGGGAATATCTCGCCCGCACCATCGCGCAGGAGATAGGGACAGGCTCACCGTTTGAGGCTTTGAAAGCGCAAGCCGTTGCCGCTTATACCTTTGCAAAAAAACTTAATTTTGTTGTTACACGCACACAAAGCGCCTTTTCAACCACGTTCAATATGGACCCAAACTCCAATGTTGTAAAAGCCGTTGATGGTATTTTTGGTAAATATCTTTCCTATGGCGGAAGCCCGGCCACCACCTTTTATTTTGCTTCCTGTGCAGGGCAAACCGTATCCTCTGCCTCTGTCTGGGGTGGCAGCATTCCATATCTGGGCGGCGGCGTCACAAGCCCCGAAGCCATCAGCGTTTCGACAAAGAGTTTCACCTCGGAAGAAATCCGAACTCTTGTCTCGGCATATAACGTGACCTACCCTTCAAAAGCTATTACGCTTCAAGAAAACCCGGCCGACTGGCTGGCCATCATAAGCAGCGACAGCGTGGGTTATGTCAACACAATCCGGGTAGGCGACAAGCAGATGAGAGGCTATGAATTTAGATATTCTCTGCTAAAACTGGGCATCAAATCACACTGTTTCACTTATGTTTATAATAATATCATCGCGCCGCCCGAACTTTCAGTAACCCCGACCACCCCTACAAATGGCAATGTAACGGTAACAATAACTTATCCCGCAACTGCAGCGAAAAAAAAATATAAAATCGGCTCCGGCGCTTGGTATGACTATATGGCATCCGTTGCAGTAACCTCAAACAATACCCTGTACGCCAAATGTTCGGATTCTGCAGGCAACACAAGCGATACAGCCTCAATTGTTGTCAGCAATATTTGCAAACTGACTGTACCCGAAGGCTCATCTGCAATTATCAGCCAAAACAATAACCTGCTATATGGTCTTACGGCAAATTTAACACAGGCAGCTTTCGAAAGTACTTTTATTGCCGTCAGCGGTAACGGAAGGCTCGAATATTCACCTGCAAACGGAAACTTAGGAACCGGTAAGCAAGTGAAGCTCATTGACAGCGGCACAAACAATGTTTTGGGGTTATATACAATTATTATCTTCGGTGATCTTAACGGTGACAGCAACATTGACAGCACTGATGCCGGCATAATAACAGACCATGAAAATTATATTTTAAATTGGGATTCAACCGCTGATGCCTCTCTTTACAAGGCGGGAGACCTCAACGGTGACGGCAATATTGACAGTATCGATGCCGGCATATTGGTTGATGCCGAAAATTATTTGCTCGACATTAATCAGAGTACAGGCATAGCCGATTAAGGCAGAGCACCTTCAATTTGTATTGACCCCATACATGCAGTCCGCCACCGGCTCCGGAACAAGCATGTTGACGGCGAGGACAGCACCGAAAAAGGACAGTTTTATGATTACCCCCACGGCCATGACAGCCACTGGGTCAAACAGCAATACCTGCCGAATGTAATCAAGAACGCTAGGTATTACGAATACGGGGACAACAGGAACGAGCAGGCGGCGAAGGAGTATTGGGAGAAAATTAAAAAAGGGTAGCCACCATATATGGTGGCTAGGATAACTGAATCTATAATAATAACTGTAAGCGTAGCAACCGGCGTTATCCGGCAGCTGCGCTTATTTATAATCTTTTTACGGAATTGTTATTTCTGTGTCGTCTCCACAAACTTACCTTTAATATCCGGCTCCACAATCGGTTCAACCACCGCCGCAGCACCTTTGGCCAGCTTTAAAATCAAGTCATCGGGGTGAATACCCTTAAAATCCAGACCGAACTGTGCCAAATCATATAAGCCCTTCTCCGCAGTGCTCTTCATCGTCACACGCTCACCGTCGAATTCAAAGTTGAGCTTCCTAATCTGCGCATGTTGCAGAGGCCTTAGCCAGACTTCTAAACTGCCATCGTCCAGCCAGGCACAGCTTGAAGCAAAATCATATGTCATCCCTGCCAGCCTTGCTTGGCTGATCAGATTTTTGTCATAATAGCCGACATCTACCGTATTTTCATCATACTTCTCTGTCCAGAAGAATTTTAGGCAGTCTTCTTCAAAATTCAGTCTGACGTTGTTGAAGTACCCGGATTTTTTTGTGCTGATTGCATTGGCCGCTGCGCCCAGAACCGTCGCCATTTTTGAAAACCTAAACTTTATCAGCCTGCCGCTGATCTTTTTTTCCAGCCACTCGTTGCGCATCATATCAGGCAGACGAGGCATTTTGAGTGTTGCGATTTTCGCCTGCAACGCTTTCAGCGCCTCCGGATTCTCCGGCAGGGACTTTTCGCTGAAAGTTGCCGGAAAATACTTCCAAATTGCTTCAAGCGCTCTGTGTTCGATAGGTTCTCCTGCGCTTGTAACGATGCAAGCATCACTATCTTTTAAGACAATGCCGAACTGAGAAAACAGGCCGTCGCAGCGGTAAGAGTTTGGAATGTGGTTAAGCCAGAACTGATAGCCGTAACCTGCGCTATGATCTTCCGATGCCCCGGGGGTTTCTGCAACATGCCTTTCCCCCACCGTTCTTGTCCAGAATTCCGGAATCACTTGCTTGCCTTGCCATTTTCCGTCATCTAAGTAGCACTGTACAAATTTTGCCTGATCCTCTGTTTTGAGGTAGAGTCCCCAGCCACCTGCTTCCACACCGCTTTGCTTGGCCTCCCAAAAGGGTAGTTCAATGCCCAGTGGCTCAAAAAGCCTTGGTTTCAAGTATTCAATAGCGCTTTTACCCGACACCTTATTTATGATTGCTGCAAGCATAAAAGAGTTGTCTGTTACATATTCAAATTTTTCGCCCGGCATATATTTGAACGGCGCTTTTAAATAGCTTTGTATCCAACCCACTTTCTCGGTGTTCGTCAGAATGCTGGTCATCTTGCCTGATGTCATCGTCAGCAAATGTTTCACATTCAACGTGTCTTGCCACTTCTTTTCAAAAATCGGCGCATATTCCGGAAAAAGACCGTACACGTTTGTATCAAGCGTCAGCAGTCCTTCCCCTATCGCAAAACCGATTGCGGTGGCCGAAACACTCTTGCTAAACGAAAACATGGTATGTGGCGTGTGTGCATTGAAGGGGGCCCACCAACATTCCGCAGCCACTTTGCCGTGGCGCAAAAGCATAAAACTGTGCAGTTCAACCTCTTCTTTTTCACAATGCTCAAGAAAGCCAATAACCGCTCGCGAATCAACGCCTAAAGACTCCGGGCTCGACGCCCGTTCAATGCTGTTTTGCTCCTGCTCCGTATTCATC
>JAAYFA010000096.1 GCA_012728445.1 Clostridiales bacterium
AACAAGTACACGCAATGGCAGAAAATAACAGAAAGTCCCGACGCTATTCGGCCCTACACTATTTTTTAATGCAGGAGTAGCCGCATGCACAAGCTAATCGATTTGACCGACTGTCTTTTAACGGCTTTATATCCCAGACGCTGTGCGCTGTGCGGCAAGGTAATCCCACCGACTGCAGATATGTGCAAAGATTGCGAGGCAACAGTCCCTCGTGTGTTGCCACCGGTATGCATCTTGTGTGGTCGCAGTAAAGAGGAGTGCTTTTGCAAGAATTTCCGTTTCTATTATTCGGGGCTTGTGGCTCCTTTTTATTATGAAGACGCTGTTCGCCGATGCATTCATCAGTTTAAGTTTTACGGTAAAACTCAAAATGCCCGCATGCTTGGCAAAGCAATGGCAGATACGGTTCGCCGAGAGTTTGCGGGGATAACGTTTGATTTTGTCACCGGTGTTCCACTTACCTCAAAAAGCTTAAAGAGTAGAGGGTTTAACCAAAGCAAATTGCTCGCAGTGGAAGTCGGGAAACGGTTGGCGATAAAACCCGCTCACGACTTGCTTGTTAAAATTTATGATACGCCGGCACAACATACGATGAATTCCTCTATGCGAAGAGGCAATTTGGCAGGTGTATTTGATGTTGTGAACCCGCGAGCTATTAAAGACAAAACGATACTGATTTGCGATGATGTGGCCACAACAAGTTCAACCATCAATGAATGTTCAAAAATGCTCCTACTTAGCGGCGCAAAAGAGGTTTACTGCGTAACGGCAGCCGTCACCAGAAAAGCAAAGTAGGGCAAGACCAAAGGGAGGTGAAACAATGCTCGGCATTAATATCGGCATCGATTTGGGCACAACTGCTGTCGTCATTTTTGTGCAAGGCAAGGGTATTGTTTTATCCGAACCGACTGCCGCGGCATACAATAGCAAGAACGGAAAGATGCTTGCGGTTGGCAAGAAAGCCTATAACATGCTGGGCAAGAACCCGTCATCCATCAGGGTTGTTTTACCTATCAGGGAAGGCGTTGTCTCGGATTTTTCCGCTATGCAAAACATTTTGCGCTATCACCTGCAAAAAATATGCGGCAACATGGTTTTTAAGCCGAACATCCTCATCTGTCTGCCTTCCACGGTAACAAATCTTGAAAAACGAACGATACTGGATTTGGCTATTTCCGCAGGAGCGGGGAAGGCCTGCTTGATTGAAGAACCCTTGGCCGCAGCCCTCGGTGCAGGTGTTGAAATAAACCGACCGAAAGGCGTTATGGTTGTTGATATTGGTGGCGGGTCAGCGGACATCGCCGTGTTGACGATGGGCAGCATTTCCGTCTCCAAATCGATAAAAACTGCAGGGAACGCATTTGACGCTGCGATTATGCGCTATTTTCGCAGGGAACGGGATGTCATCATCGGCGACAGAACTGCAGAAAAAATTAAAATGAAAATAGGTTGCGCTTATCTGCGCCATGCGGAATTGGCCATACAGGTTAAAGGTAAAAACTATATAACCGGTATGCCCGCAAAACTGGAAGTGTCCTCCACGGATATTTATCTTGCAATCAGGGAGCAGCTTGAGCTCCTTTGTGATGCTGTTCGCTCTGTGTTGGAATCGACGCCACCCGAACTTTCCGCAGACATAGCCGAAAGCGGAATCATTCTCACCGGCGGCGGAGCTTTGTTGCGAGGGATGGACGAGCTCATAAAGCAGAAAACAGGCGTAAAAACGTCGGTCGCAGAAGAACCTTTGCTTTGTGTTGCGAAAGGGATCGGCAAAGTGTTGAAAAACTCTGACATGCTTTCTCAGTCGGGGCTTATGTTTAAAACAGCGGAAGAAATTAGAGGATATAAAGATTAGCTTTGTTAGAACAGCGAATTTAAACATCAACGGAAGGGAGAAATTCACATGACAAATGTTATCGCACACAGGGGGGCATGCAATGTTGCCCCGCAAAACACCATACCCGCGTTTCAAAAGGCTATCGAAATGGGCGCTGACGGTTTTGAAAACGATGTCCACCTTACAAAGGACGGCTTTATTGTCATCTGCCACAATTATGAAATTGACGAAACATCAAACGGGACCGGCGCCATTTTGGATTACACGCTCGAGGAACTGCGTCAATTCGATTTTGGCTCCTATTTTTCCGAAGAGTTTGCGGAGACTAAAATACCAACAATTGAGGAGTTTCTTGATTTGTGCGGTGGTTTAAATGTGGTTAACATCGAGATTAAAACACCAAAACAAAAAGGAACGGACATTGTGCGTAAAACGATTGCCAAAGTTAAAGAATTCGGATTGTTTGATAAACTGATTATTTCTTGCTTTGACAAAGATGTCTTGATTGAATGCAAAGAAGTGGACCAAAATGTCCGTACAGGGATCCTTTATTCTACGGATTCCCCTTATACCGAAATTTATGATGATCCGGTTGCCTTTGCAAAAAAAATAGGGGCAGATGCGATACATCCGCTTGGCATTCTTGTTGATGAAGATTATATTATCGATTGTCACAAAGCCGGCTTAATCGTGAACCCGTGGACGATTGACAAACCATATGCGATTGAAAGACTGCGTGACTGGGGCAGTGACGGTGTAATAACCAATTATCCGGATCTTGCCCGAGAGATTATCGGTTAAACTTAAAAAAACCCGCACAGCTTAAACCGTGCGGGCTTTTTTAAGTCAATTTTTACCGTCTTACGTATTTATCAAAGGTGAATGTCAATCC
>JAAYFA010000204.1 GCA_012728445.1 Clostridiales bacterium
ATTTTCACCGACGGAATTTTACATCGGGACTTGCAAAAATCGGTTATAGGTGTTAAAATAAGTCATCCAATTATTGGTTGTCTTTTAATTTTATTATATGAAAGATAGTTCGCATTTGAAAGGAGATTTTATGAGTACATTAAAAGCTCAAGCAAGAGATGAAAGCTCAAACGGAAAACAGTTAAGACGAGGCGGAATTATACCCGCGGTTTTGTTCGGCAAGCATCTTGAGGAATCCATCAGCATTCAGATTCCTGCAAACGAAGTCGAGCAGTTCCTGCGTTTCAATTCCGTGGGTTCCAAGGTGGATTTAGTAATCGGCAAAAAGAAATATATGGCTTTGCTTAAAGAAGTCACCTTGACTCCGCTCATCCGTGCAGCCGAGCATCTGAGTTTTCAGGAGCTCACCGCAGGGGAGAAGGTAGCCAGCGAGTTCCACATCCATCTGCATAACCGTGCCAAAGTGGACGGTCTTGTTCAACAGCATCTCAGCCAGGTTCATTACTCCGCCCTGCCCATGCATCTTTTCGACACAGTCGATGTAGAGCTGGAAGGCAAAGTTATCGGGGACAGTGCGGTTTTGGGGGATCTTGACTTTGTAAATAACCCCAACATCGAAATCCTGACTCCGCTGGATTCCTCCGTTTATTCCATCATCCCCCGCAAGGTCTTTGTGGAAGAAGTTGATGAAGACGAGACCGGGACTGACGCCGAAGGCACAGAAGAAGGTACGGCGGAAGAAGAAACAGAAGAAAAGAACTAATCCTATTTTAATCAAAAAAAGCAGCCCCGCACCGGAAAATTCCGGCACGAGGCTGCTTTTTCATTTCACTGCGATATAAAAATAGGTCAAGCCTGCCTCATTGAGCCGCGGTAGACTGCCACTTACTTCGTGGGCGGCTCCCTGCAGCAACTTAAAGCCTGTGGCTGTCAGCTCAATCCCCTGTGTGCCGTACCCGGCAGCGGACAAACCCCAATAGCAGAAAGAATTAGCCCCGCCCACCGTAACCGGCGGGTACTGTGCGGCAAATATGGCGGCAATCCTCGGTGCAAAGCCGGTTAAAATTGTGCGGCTCGTGGCACTATTGCCAAAATAGCTGCCAATGGCAAACGGCGCATTCCAAAGCGCTTTGTCCGCAGGCGACACGTGGATGGCACCGTCCGTAATATGGCTGCCGCACAACAGGTCTTTGTTCAAAAAGGACTGAAAGCGCACGGAGGAACTGACTGCCGGGCAAAAGTCGGCCGTTACGACAATACCGGCATCCAGCACCAAGGCATCCGTATCCCTGTCCGCCCGAATAAACCCGCAGCCGGATTCCACAATGTTCAGGTCCGATGCGAAAGTGAGGCAATCCACAATATCCGTAAACACCTCGTGGCACTTCGCCCCACCGAGCGAAAACGGCACATGAATAGCCAACTTGATTTTTATCGCAGCTAAGCGACAATACTCGTTTTCGGTCAAGATGCCCTCGTCATTTGCGGTAAAGCTGTCTTTGATTTTTACATTTTCAATACCGACAGCAACCGTCACTTTTTTAAGCGGTATCGCCTTGGGTGCAGGTGGGAACTCCGTAATAAATTTTATTTCCGCAAGCTGCGACTGCGTGCCGAGCCACTCCACAATGCCCGCAGGCAGGGCGCTGATTTCACTCATGGCTTCTCCTTTCGTAATGGTCATTGCTATCCAAAGCCCTCCTTTTCCAAAGATGGGTGGACGGCGAATAATTCGCCGGGCCGCAGTAATCCTCCGTCATCTGCGGATGACAGCTCCTTTGAAAAAGGAGCCCTAAAACGGTATGTCCGGGAGGCCATACCCTACAAGACTACCGTCCTGATTACCGCCCAAATATAAAACACTTTGCCGTTTTGGTACACCTTTTCTGCGCGATCAATCTGGTACTCTACGCCATCGGCGCACAAGCGGGTATCCTGCGGCATCAAAGTCAGGTCATGCGCCGACGGGCCGATGTAAAGGTAATAGCCTTGACAGTTATATCCGATGGGTGTATTGACACCAAAAAGATACATTTTGTTTTTGTAGCGCAGCGGCTGGATAAATCCGAAGAAGGCCTTCGATGTATCGCCACTCGGTAAGCTCAACTTCATTTCACGCCCATAGCGTTTCATCAACTGTTCAATTTTCATGCATCGACCTGTTTGAACAAAAACAGCTCATCTTTCAATAACGGGGCTGCGGCGGCGATTGCTTCGTCCCGTACCTTTTCGGCAACGGCAAGCAGCCCACGCGAATCTTGGCTGACGCTCACATCCCCGGCCTTAAAGCGCGTCACCGCACCGTCGAGTGTGATTCTTTTTAGGATCAGTTTATAAAACGCCAAGCCGGCCGCCGCCCGCTCCACGCCCGGGTCATGTGCATCGACGTCATCCTTCAGGCGAGTGCGGATTTCTTCCAAACAGATTAAGCAAAGGGATAACCCCGCGGCTGTCCCTTCTTCATCCAGCGTCGCAATTTGCCGTAGCCTACTCAAAACAGTCCATTGGTTTACCATTGTTTTTCCTCCTGTTGAGAAGCATTCGTGTTGAGAAGCAGTGGGGGCCGTGCGACTTCGTCGCGGGAAGCGATGGAAAAGCAGTTGGAGGAACGAAGCACGAAAGCGCCCTTCGTTCCCTCGTCGCTTTCCTATGGTCCCACTATCGCTTCTCCACTGCTCACCCACTGCTCACCTATCGCTAACCTATCGCTCACC
>JAAYFA010000259.1 GCA_012728445.1 Clostridiales bacterium
ATTTTCCATAGAAATGCCACGGGTGCCTTCAAAAACCTGTATAGTGACCTGCTTGCCGTCAATGCGGATGATGCGGCCATGCCGTACACTGCCATCTGCCAGTTTAAGTTCAGCCATTTCCTCAAAGCTCGCGCCCTCGACGCCGTCAAGGACAACAAGCGAGCCGATGATGCGGCTTAACCCGACATATTCAAAAATCAAAAAGATCATCCCCTTAAATTGGAAAGCGATAGTGACTTGTTTGAGAAGCAATAGAGAAGCAATAGAGAAGCAATAGAGAAGCAATGGAGAAGCAATGGAGAAGCAATGGAGAACGAGGAATGGGTTTCGCTTCTCAAATCTCTACCGTTTCTCAAACCCCGGCGAGCGCACGGTCTGTTTCTGTTAGGTAGTTATCGAGCAGCTCCAACTTGTCGTTGGGCACATC
This sequence comes from Clostridiales bacterium, assembly GCA_012728445.1. Taxonomy (GTDB): domain Bacteria; phylum Bacillota; class Clostridia; order Oscillospirales; family Acutalibacteraceae; genus UBA1447. The sequence continues at coordinate 428 of JAAYFA010000259.1, forward strand.
GTATTTCATGGCGACAAGCTTGTCGAACAAGGGGAGTGCAAAGATCTTGGATGCCGGGACTTTGGCTAGAATAAGTTTTAAAGATTTATCGTAGAGATGCAGAATGCACCGCATCATCTTAAGCTGTTTTTCAAGCGGAACATAGGTGTCCGTGGGGTCGTTGGCATTCTGCTGCAAAAAGCCGACACGAATAACGCGGGCAATTTCAATAATCAGTTTTTGTTCGTCGGGCAAAACATCCGCACCGATGAGCTTGACGATTTCCATGAGTCCTTTTTCCTCGAGTAAGAGCGTATGAATGCCGTTGCGGCACTGAATAAAATCTTCGCCGACATTTTTGCGGTACCATTCGGAAAGGTCGTTGAAATATTCGCTGTAACTTTCCGTCCAGTTTATTGCCGGCAAATGGCGGGCATAGGCAAGGGACTTGTCCAGTGCCCAAAAGCAGCGGGTAAAACGTTTGGTGTTTTGCGTAACCGGTTCGGAAAAATCCGACCCTTGAGGGGATACGGCACCGATGACTGTTATAGAACCTTCTCCGCCGCCGAAAACTTCATAGTAGCCCGCTCGTTCATAAAACGCCGAAAGCCTTGAAGGCAGGTAAGCGGGAAATCCTTCTTCGGCCGGCATTTCCTCGAGTCTGCCGGAAATTTCGCGCAGTGCCTCCGCCCAGCGGGAGGTAGAGTCCGCCATGAGGGCAGTATGGTAGCCCATGTCGCGGTAGTATTCGGCAATGGTGATACCGGTATAGATGGACGCTTCCCTTGCGGCAACGGGCATATTAGATGTGTTGGCTATCAGTACGGTGCGGTCCAATAAGGGCCTGCCGGTTCGGGGATCGATAATCTCCGCAAATTCCGAAAGGGCTTGCGTCACTTCGTTGCCGCGCTCTCCGCAGCCGACGTAGATAATAATATCGGCATCGCACCACTTGGCGAGCTGATGCTGGGTGACGGTTTTACCCGTACCAAAGCCGCCGGGTACCGCCGCGGCGCCGCCTTTGGCGACGGGGTAGAGCGTGTCTATAATGCGCTGCCCGGTAATCAGCGGTCGGGTAAGCGGTAAGCGGTTTTTGACCGGGCGGGGAGTGCGGATAGGCCAACGCTGGCAAAGTGTCAGCTCATGAACAACGCCGGCATCGTCTTTAACTTTAACCAGGACATCCTTTAGTTTATAGCTGCCGTTCGGTACGCATTCCACAACTTCACCATGCAAATCCGGTGGGAGCATCAATCGGTGCATGACAACAGGCGTTTCCGGTATCTGCGCGTAAAAAGCGCCGCCTTGGAGTTTGTCCCCAAGCTTTACCAAAAGCTCTGTCTGCCACCCAACGCTTTCATCGAGCGGGGGAGCATTCACGCCGCGGGCAATAAAATCACCGGTCTTCTTCGCAACTTCTTTCAGCGGGTTTTGAATACCGTCAAAAATATTGCGGATGATGCCGGGCCCCAGCGTGGCACACAGAGGACCGCCCGTTGCATATACGGGTTCGCCGGGTTTTAGCCCCGAGGTATCTTCATAAACTTGAATGATGGTGGCGTCGCTGCCAATGCCGATGACCTCGCCGACAAGTCGACGTTCGCTGACATGAACCATTTCCATCATACTTAGCCCCGTTGCCCCTTTGATGGTGACAACCGGACCGTTTATACCGAAAATTTGATTTTCTCTGTTCATTTTAAATCACTTCGCTCTCAAAAGCTTGAACGGACAAGCCCGAACTTTCATAAAAACGCTGGCGCTGTTCTTGTAAGCGGGAATCAAGTGTATCGTCAAGGGCTAAGTTGCCGGATTCACCGCGTGCCTTGCAGCCGCCGATGAGAATCGTTTCATCCGCCAGAATACGAGCGGAGGCGCCTAGCGCACCTAGCAGTATGTCTTTGTAGGGCAGGTCGGCGGGGCGCACATAAAGGAGCATCGGCTGTTCACCGAAGACAGTTTGTATGTTCGCTGCGCTTTTTTCTAAAAACTGTGCATAATCCGGCGTTTGGGTAAACGCCAGCAGCTTTTTTTCGACAGCGTCAAACACTTGGTTTACGATGTCGGTGCGCGCATCGGCCAGTTCGCCGCGCAACTCTTTTTCAACATGCGACTGCGCACGTTTTGTTTGCGTTTGAATAGCAGCCGTTTCCGCTTTGATGTAGGCGTTGCTGCGCCTCGCAGCTTCCTGCTCGGCTTTCTCCTGCTCGGCCTTTCGCACCGCCGTAATTTCATCGGTTATCTCTTTGCGCTGCATGTCGAGATTTTCGCTGATGGCGCTGAGAAACAGCGTTATTTTTTCGTTCGATGCGTCCATAGCCTGTCGCCTCCCATACGGCAAAATTATCTATAGTTTTATTCCGATTGCGTCACGAACATATTCAGCAATGGAATCTGTGCCCACGGTCCCGTGCCTGTCGGGGATGACGATAATCAGTGGGCGGGCATACTCTTTTTTTAATCGCACGAGCAAACCGGGACAAAGATCGCTCAGCAACCGGGTAACGAGAATGATCCCGATATCCGTCTGCTTGATAGCGCGCTCAAAGGCATCTTCAACGCCGGCGGCATCGTTGACCACCTCGCCCTCAATGCCCGCCAAGCGGAGCCCCACTTGTGTATCTATATTGTCGCTGATTAAATAAAATCGCATAAGGTTTCCTCTAAATCAAAGCTTGTTCAAGATCAGGATGGAAATAACCACGCCGTACAAGGCAATCGATTCGCCAAGCGCGACAAAGATAAGCGACTTGCCGAAGCTTTTCGGGTCCTCGCTTGTGGCGGCGATTGCTGCGGGCGCACCTGCCGCGACGGCAATACCCCCGCCGATGCCCGCAAGCCCCGTGACGATAGCGGCGGCGAGCAACCCGAGCCCCATGAATTCGGATTTATCACCAACTGCTGCGGTGGTTTGAGTTTGAATTTGTGTTTGTGTTGCCTCAAGTGTTGTGTCGGTTTCGCTTGCCGCCGCTACCGAGAAGGTTAGCACGGAAAATAGAACCGTCAGCACAATAAAACCGGCAACTTGAGAAACCAGCACTTTTTTTGCCGACTTGCCTTGCGATTTTTTCTGAAAGGCCCAAAGCCCCAAAAGCGTCAAAGCGACGGGCGGAACCACGGCTAAAGCAACATAAAAAACGGTCATTGTAAATTCCTCCAAAAATCAGTTATTTTTATTTAAAACAGCCGGTCCGGCTGCGATGAACGGGCTGCCGTCGCCTTTTAGGAAGCGACTGAACATTTCATAAAACTCAAGACGCAAAGCTTGAATACCGGTTAAAAGGCCTTCCAGCGCAACGACTAAAATGTTACCGAGGATGATGACGATAATGTTTTTGTCATTGGCAAGGGCAAATACGACCATCATCATCCCCGCATGTACCAGCACAAAGGCGCCAACCCGCAGGAACGAAACGGTGTTGCTTAAATAGGAGAGCACATATTCAAGCATTTCAAAAATATTCTGTAAAACAAAGTCTGTCCAACTTTCAATTTTTTCACCGTGGTGTTTGTCCACCAGATTAATCAGTAAATCCTTACTGAAAAGCAGGAGTGCGCTTACCGTGAGCCCCGCAATCATCAAACTTTTTGGCACGTTGATGCGAAGCCCCATCATCCCTGCCGCCGCCAGCACGCCGAAGGTATAAAACACGATCCCCGCCACGCCGTTGTTGCTGAACAACGCTTCCCCGAATCGTTTGGATTTGATGCAGGAATACACATTGATAAGCATGGAGAGCGTGACCAAGAAAACACCTATACCGATGGAAAACAGCAGGACCGTATTCACCGATTCCATGACATCCAGTGGCTTTGAGGCAAGACCGAGGGCTTTGTAAATCGGATTCAGTGCTTCTTCAAAACCAAAAACCGAGCCGAAGATGAAACCGAAAAACATGGAGGATGCGCCGCAAGGAATAATGATTTTACCAAGCGGCATTGCTTTGATTTTCCACATCAAAAACCCCGCTATCATTAATACAAGGCCTTGACCTACGTCACCGAACATCATGCCGAAAATCAAGGTATAGGTGACAGCCACAAAAGCGGTGATGTCTGCTTCCCCATAAGAGGGGAGGCCGTACATGGAAACAAAATATTCGAATGGCCTTGCAAAGAAACCGTTTTTTATTTTTACGGGCACCGATGTCGCCTGATTTTCGGCATCGCTTACCTCACAGTTGATGTCCTGAAGCTTCGAGAGGCCCTCATTGAATTTTTTTAAATTGGCTGCCGGCATCCAGCCGGCATAATAAAACTGATTGCCGCGGCAAGCGGCGTAGCGGCGCAAATCAAACGCATCTTGGAACCATTTGAGTCGGGAATAGATACCGGTAATCTTTTCGGCGTTTATTTCCCAGTAATCGGCGAGCTTTTTGTCGAGTTCGGCAATCTGGGTGTTTAGGATATCCATATTCACTTTCAACTGGTCAATAACTTCCTGTGCCGTCCCGACAGCCCCCGGGATGTGAAGCCGTTCAAAATACAAGAGCGAAAAAATACGGTCAATCTCCTCACTCTTGTGGTGCGGCGCAAAATAAACGCCCCAATAATCAACGTCGTCGGTAGAGCTTGGAACAAACAGCATATACGGTTTGTCGTTGTAGGCCGTCAGTTTGTCGTAGCTTTCTTTGGGCATATGGCCGAAGCGGACCTTGATAAACTCGCAGGCGAACAACTCGTCCAGCCGCGCGTCAAGACTGATAAAATGACGGTATTGCTCAATCCCTTCTTCACAAATCTCGCATTGATCATTGAGCATCTTGCGGTCATTGTGTAGGCGAGTGAGGTTGGACTCGAACTCACCAATATAAACCGAAGCTTTCACATCCACAAAATCGCCGGGGACGATAGGTGTGGCTTTGAGCTTGGCGTGTAAAACAGCGGCAAGCTCTTCAATTTTTTGAACTTTTGCGGCATAGGGATTTTCTTCATTCAGCGGCAAAAAACCCATGGTAGGCGACAAAAAGTCCGCCGCGTTTTCGGGCTGAAACTCGCCGCTCATATAACAAACCTCAATAAAGCTGTCGAGCTTTTCAAGGCTCCCCGCCGCTTTAATGAATTTCATTTTTGTAATAGCCAAAATAATCACCGCTTTTATAAAGTTTTTCTATGCGTGTGTCCCTATCAGCAAAGCTTGTATTTTTTCCGGGGGCACATCGTATCGGATCCCCTCAACAATGTGGGTAATATTTTCAATCTCATTCTCCGCAAGGAAGATGTAGCAGAACATGACAACAGTCGCGTTGGTGGAAAAACGAAAGAGCTTTTTGCTTTGATTGAACAAAATTTTATGGGTCGCGACTTCGACATACTCATAATCGAGCGCTTTTAGTTGCTGGCCGTAAACGGTGTGCTCAAGGCTTTTAAGCATGTCACCGGCTGACGGTGCGGCGATGAGCATGGACAACTGCTTTTCGGTAAAGCCGCTGATTGCGGGCATCGTAAACGATCTCAGCAGCAGCTCATCGGCGGAGAGCATTTTCTTAAGACGATAGAGACTGACAACGGTGCGCATATCCGCCCTCAGGCGCAGGACATCCAGCACCCCTTCCAGGTGTTTGCCTTTGAAAGATTTGTTGGACAGCCGCCAAAGCTCCGTATAAAAATGCCTGAAAAGCACGGCCTCCATATCCAATATACTTCGGCTGCTCAAAGGCTGTTTTTCGAAAGGCGCCAACAGCGGTGCATATTCCGTACCGGCAAGCACGGCCATCATCGCGCTAAAGGAGCTTGCACCCGCAAGCTTGTATAAATCGAGCGGGGTACGCTCGTTAAAGAAGGCGGGCACCGCAAACAAGGATTCCTCGGAACGCCCGCTGCCGAGCAGACGGAGACAGTTCAATATTTGTGTGATGTCGTTGTTCATAATAAAATACTTGTAAAAATCTTGGCCGAGGGACAGCTCATACCTGCACAGGGAGGCATACTGTGTAAACAGTCGTTTTTTCAGCAGGCTTTCCAACCGACCACGGGGGATCGTGACTGTCGCGACACCTTCAAATATATCCGAATAGGAGGTGCGCGTTTTAAGATAAGCAGCCACATCGCCGACGTTGTTGCAAGCCAGCAAATCCATGTAGTTTTGTGGGGTTAACATGCGACCGTACATCGCGTGGGCCTTCGCAAGTACAGCGTTTAAAGAAAGAGAGGACATCTCGACAATCACCTCCTGGCGTAAAAATTAGGATTAAAAACTGCCTTGCTTCTTGCAGGAAGCATAGGCAGTTCAGTGTCTTTATTGAAGAGTTTGCGTGTAAATTTCGTCGATCCATTTTTCGCTATTTTCCGTATAAGTTTTGCTTAGTTTTTCGTGGGCTTGCTTATTTTTTTGCCTGAGGGCATCGGACGTTTTCTCGGCTTCGGTTCGTTCTTTTTCACGGAATTTTTCTACAGCCGTGTGCGCCTCGGCAAGTTTTTTTTCAATGAGCGAGGTTCTGATAGAGGTCAACTCGTCGAAAGCTTTTTGTTTGGCTTCCCGCGCTTCTTCCGCTTGCAGTCGACTCTTTTTATCCATGTCAAGAATACTTCTGAGCATTTCGTTCAAAAAACATCACTCCTTGCGACAGCCTGACGCAGTCAATAAAAACAAAAGAATAGTCATAAGTATAGCACTTTGAATAAAGATTACAAGAGGAAATCAGCATTAACTTTACAAGCAATTTTATCCGGTTTTTGGCAAGCTTATTTCCGCATCAATCTTTTCAACGCCTTCGCTGCCCAGCTCTTTCAGGCGCGGGCCGAAAGAAAGTCCCGGTGCTCTGCCGGTAGGGAACAAGTCGTGCAGAGGAACCATGACAAACGCCCTCTGCAAAATTTTCGGGTGCGGCAAGGTCAACTCAAAGCTCTCGCTTTTCATCCCTTCATAGATCAGTAAGTCCAGGTCGATGACCCTCGGCCCGTCTTTTACATTTCTTTTTCTGCCAAAAGCAGCTTCAATCCCAAGGCACGCGCCGAGCAGAGCCATAGGGGACATACTCGTTTCCACAAGAACGGCAGTGTTTAAGAATTTTGGTTGCGACTCCAAACCGACCGGCTCTGTTTCGTAGACATGAGAGACCCCCGTGACCATTGTCCGCGGTAACAGGGACAATGCGCGAACGGCTTCGTTTGTGTTTAATAGTCGGTCGCCCAGATTGGTTCCTATACCGATGATTGCTTTGTTTTTCATTGTTTGCCGGGGCTCCTTTTGACTTCAATTTTGACCGCCGCATATTCAAAATCGGCGTGGATGGGGGCGTCCGGTTTTTTGAGTGTAATGCAAACGCCTTCCAATGCCGAGTATTCATTGAGCAAGGCCTCCGCCACTCTTTGAGCGGCCCGTTCAATCAGATTGTCCTTTTGAGCGGTCATCACAGCGATAGCCGTTTTGATGATTTTTGCGTAACTTACGGTATCTTCAATTCGGTCGGTTATGCATGCGGCGCCAAGGTCGACTTTGGCGTCAATATCCAGCACAAAAATCTGACCGTCTTCTTTTTCTTCGGGATTCACTCCGTGATAGGCATAGACCTTAAGGCCTCGAATAATTATGGTGCTCAAAACAGTTCTCCTTTTTCTTTACGAATTTCTAAACAGGGCATCTGCCATGCGCGCCCCCTGCAGTCCCCGGCAGACATCATGCACTCGTATAATATCGGCGCCCCCGGCAATAGCGGCAGTATGTGCGGCGACCGTTCCCGGCTCCCGCTTTGCGGCGTCTTCTTCAAGCGTGGCCGTGCCGACAACTCTTTTGCGCGATGCGCCGACCAACAGCGCAATTTCTTCAAATTTAACCGCGTTTATATAGCGGAGAAGTTCGAGGTTATCCTGATGACTTTTGCCGAAACCGATGCCCGGGTCCAAACAAACACAAGAGGGGTCAATACCGAGTAACGCAGTTTGTAAAAGCGCTTTTTCAAAAAATCCGCGTACGGACCTGAGGATGCCGGCTTCGTAGGTGACATTGACAGTCGCGGCGCCTCCGACGTTGTGCATGATGACCCAGCCGGCGCCGGCGGATTGAACGACAGCCGCCATTGCGGGGTTCACCGTGCCACTGACATCGTTGATGATGGATGCGCCGTTATTCAGCGCAAGCACCGCAACCTCGGGGGACGAGGTGTCAACGGATATCGGAATACGCAGTTTGCCTCTTAAAGCGTCAAGCACGCCCGTGAGTCTTTCAATTTCCTCTTGTAGCGAAATAAGCTGTGCACCGGGGCGGGTGGATTGCGCGCCAATATCAAGGATATCAGCTCCCAACGTCTGCATTTCGAGCGCACGGGCAACAGCCGCTTCAGGCTTGGTATACCGCCCGCCGTCCGAAAACGAGTCCGGCGTGACATTTAAAACACCCATAACATAGGTGCGTTTACCCAGTGGAAAGGAAAAGTCTTGCGCATTGAAATAATTCATTTGATTCACCTAAATAATCTTTAGGAAGTAATTGAGAAGTGCGACTTCGTCGCGAGAAGCGATTGCTTCCCCATCGCTTCTCTAATGTGCCCGGCTCAACAACGTCATCACTTCGGCCCTTGTTTTGGCGTCGCTGCGCAGTGTGCCTCGGAGTGCGGATGTTTGCGTTTCGGAACCGGCCGCGCGGGCGCCGCGCATGGTCATGCAAAGATGCTCGGCTTCAATCACAACGGCGACGCCGCGGGGTTTGAGGGCTCCCTCATAAATAAAATCAGCGATTTGTGCGGTCAGCCGCTCTTGCAACTGGGGGCGCTTGGCAAAACAATCCACTATCCGCGCAAGCTTGGAAAGCCCGAGTATTTTGCCCTCGCCGGGGATGTAAGCAATATGCGCCCGCCCCATAAAGGGCAGAAGATGATGCTCGCACATGGAAAACAAAGGGATGTCACGCACAATCACCAGTTCTTCGTTGTGGTTTTCGTTAAAAATTTTAAGATGTTGCTCCGGGCAGCCGCTCAAACCGGAAAACACTTCTGCGTACATTTTTGCGACACGAGCGGGCGTTTCGAGCAGTCCTTCTCTGTTCGGATCTTCACCGACAGCTTCGAGGATTTCCTTTACGGCGGACTCAATTCTTTTTAAATCCATTTTGTTCTCCTTATTATTTAATCCGCAAACACAATTTGTAAGGCAAGTGTGGGGTTATTTTAAAACAATCACAATCTCGATGATTTTAAAATTCTCTTTTTCTATGTAGGAAATGGCCGCGTCCGAAATATTGACGGTTGTCATTTTTCGCGCTTGACTCAAGATGCCGTAAATTTTCCCGTCTTTAAAAAGTGCGGCAAAGGCTTTGGCATAGGTTGCTTCGGAGGCGAACTTGATTTCCAACGCCGAACGGCCCTCGTTTGCGGCGGCGGCGATGCTTTTTGCCAAGGTCTTTTCGACGTTCTCGTTATAATCGGAGAACAACAGGTCTTTTTTGACAAAGTAGTTCTCGGCCTCTGCGGTGCAGGGAGATGCCCAAGCA
>JAAYFA010000099.1 GCA_012728445.1 Clostridiales bacterium
CAAGTATGGAACGCCAAGCCCGGTTCCTTTCCGCGTTGTGGACAAAAATGTCGGGCTGGATATCGACATCGCGATTCGCTGCTTCGGCGAATACAGCTATCGTATTATGAACCCTATTCTTTTTTATAGAAACGTCACCGGCAACATTTCGGATGAATATACACGCGACATTATCGACGGGCAGCTTAAAACCGAACTGATGACGGCACTGCAGCCCGCATTTGCAAAAATAAGCGAGATGGGTATTCGCTATTCCGCACTGCCCGGGCACACGATGGAACTTGCAGCGGCACTGAATATGGTTCTCTCCGAAAAATGGGGCGAACTGCGCGGACTTGAAATCGTATCGTTTGGCGTTTCTTCCGTGAAAGCAAGCGACGAAGACGAGAAGATGATAAAAGAACTGCAACGCAACGCAGCCTTCCGCGACCCCACAATGGCGGCAGCACATATGGTTGGCGCGCAAGCGGCAGCCATGCAAAGCGCGGCGGCCAACGAAGGCACAGGCCCGGCAATGGCCTTTATGGGGATGAACATGGCAGGGCAGGCCGGCGGAATGAACGCCTCGAACTTGTATCAGGTTGGACAGCAACAACAGCAGCAACAAGCCCAGGCCCCTGTGGCCGCAGCACCTGCCGGCTGGCTCTGCTCTTGTGGGCACGGCGGCAATGCGGGTAAATTCTGTGCCGAGTGTGGCAAACCTCAACCGCAGGCAGATGGCTGGACATGCAGTTGCGGCAATGTAAACAAAGGCAAGTTCTGTGCCGAGTGCGGCAAGACGAAACCTGCCGGTGTTCCGCAATATAAGTGCGATAAATGCGGATGGGAACCCGAAGACCCGACGAAAGCGCCAAAGTTCTGCCCGGAATGCGGCGATGTTTTTGATGATGGCGATATAAAATAAAAAAGGTACATGGAGGTATCGCGTGAAACATTAATTTCACGCGGGAAAAAGTCACTTGCCGGTCAATAGGTAGAACCGGTATCCGCTTCGCGGAACGCGACTTTATCATTATTTGTGCCGCCACCTTTGGCGGCGGAATGGAGAATATTATGGGACTTTTTGATAAAAAATACTGCGATGTTTGCGGAGAAAAAATTGGTCTCTTGGGGAACAGGAAGCTGGATGACGGCAACATGTGTAAAGATTGCGCCGGTTTGCTTTCACCCTTTACCACTGACCGCCGTAAAACAAGCCTTGCGGAAATAAAGGATCATTTAGCATATCGCGAGAGTAACAAGACCCACGTGGCTGCGTTTAATGCGACGCGCACCCTAGGGGGCGATACGCAAGTATTGTTGGATGAAGACGCCGGCAAATTTATTGTAACGTCCTCCCGCCGCTGGCGAGACGAAAATCCGGATGTAATCGCTTTTTCCCAAGTGACCGGTTGTCAGACGGAAATTCGCGAAACTAAAACCGAGGAAAAACGTAGGGATTCTGAGGGCAATGAGGTCAGCTACAGCCCGCGTCGGTATGATATCGATTATGACTTTTGTGTCACAATTCATATTAATTCACCTTGGTTTAATGAGATTAGTTTCAAAATTAACGACAACCGTGTCGATATGCGCGGCTCGGTAGAATACCGGGAGATGGAGCGCCAGGCAAACGAAATAAGAGCAGCACTCACCGAAGTGCGCCAAGAAGTACGAGAAAACGTGGCCGCGGCCAGTGCACCCAAAGTGGCGCAATTATGCCCCCACTGCGGTGCCACCACCACCCCGGATGTAAATGGGCGCTGTGAATTTTGCGGCGGAGCGATGGGTTAGTTGCAGGGGCAGCTATAAATAAGGAGGATATCTTTATGAATGGAAAAACCGGTAATCAATCTTGGCAGGTCGTTTTTGATGAACTGCCAACAAGCGTGGATATGCTGCGTGCCTTGCCGCAGGCGAGTTTGCAGGAGCCGCATTTTGCGGCAGCACTGTTAATCCCGGCATTGTGCCGGTGGCCTGCAAACCAAGATGCCGCTATTGAGATGATTAACTTTTTAAAAGGCCCTCAAGGACTCTCAAAGCATGACATAATGTTCATCAACGATCGTTTGCGGGGCAAAGAGTATGTCCCGTTTTCCTACTTTGCAGGCACCGCACCCGGCAATGAATATAAGCCGTCGCGCCCCTTTACCGTAACGGTATCCACCGTTCCCAGCAGTTTTGCTGAGGACGGGTATGCCAAACTCTATTTGCAATCCAGCGGTGCGGATAGCCCTCGCCCCGTACAAATTCGAAAAAAGGAGTCGAGCGGGGAGTGGTTCCTGTGGGACCAAATGCTTCTCGCAGATATTCGCCCGCCTGTTTCGGCCGATCCTTGGGCCTAATAGCCAATAATATAAGGAGGACACTGTATGGCAACAGAGGTAACAAATTATCAATGTCCGTCTTGCACGGGGCCGCTGCATTTTTCAAGCGACAGTGGCAACCTTGCCTGCGACTATTGTGGCGAATCGTTTGACGTAGCGACGATTGAACTGCTGTATGCCGGCAAAGACCAGGCTGCCGCGAATGCTGCCGGCGACCCCGAATGGGATTTTACGATGGAAGGCTGGAGCGAAGAAGAAGCGGCGCATATGCGGGCATATAACTGCCCCTCTTGCGGCGCACAGATTATTTGCGATGATACGACAGCCGCCACTTCTTGCCCCTATTGCAACAATCCAACCGTTGTCCCCGGTCAATTTACCGGGATGCTCAGGCCGGATTTTGTCATTCCGTTCAAAATGGATAAAGAGGCTGCCAAAGCTGCCCTAAAAAAACACTATAAGGGCAAAAAACTTTTGCCAAAGTCATTTTCTGCGGAAAACGAGATTTCGGAACTCAGAGGCATTTATGTTCCGTTTTGGTTGTTTGATGGTCGGAGCGATGCAGACATCCAGTACCGCGCGACAAAAGAAGATACTTACACC
>JAAYFA010000115.1 GCA_012728445.1 Clostridiales bacterium
CTGCCATTTTACCGATTGAGGTGGTTTTGCCGACACCGTTCACACCGATAACAAGAATAATGGACGGGACTGTTACCATATCCATTTCCTGCTCGCCTTCAAGCATTTCGGCAACAATTTCTTTTATCGCTCCACGCACCGCTTCCGGCGTGCGGAGATTGTCTTTGCTGACTCTTTCGCGCAGTTTTTCGGTGATGTCCGAAGCGGTGTACACACCCACATCGCCCATGATAAGAATTTCTTCAAGCTCGTCAAAAAAATCATCATCAATTTCCGTCCGACCGCGTAAAACCAGATCAATGGCCGCCGCCATACTGTCACGGGTCTTTTTTAGGCCCTTATTAATTTTTTTAAAAAATCCCATTATTCCGTCCTCGGTTTCTGTTGTTTATTCGTCGTTTGCGCAGTGGCACGGCGGTCATTCCCCACGGAGCTCGAGTAGGCACAAATACTCCTCATCCTCTCGGAGTTCGGAGTATTTTTCTATCGTTTAAAGTGCAATGCCTATAAGCCCAAACGCTTGGCCATTTCTTCGTAAGCTTCCTCGTAGAACTCTTTAGAATGCACTCTTTATGCGTGCAACGGCTTCCAAGGTTTTTTCGGTGCTGTTGAACGCCGTTAAGCGGAAAAAGCCTTCACCCGCCGGTCCGAAACCGGAGCCGGGCGTGCCGACAACTTGCACTTTGTTAAGAAGCAGGTCGAAAAACGCCCAGGAGTCAAGCCCTTCGGGCACTTTGAGCCAAACATAGGGTGAGTTGATGCCGCCCCATGTTGTAAAGCCGGCTTCGGCAAGGCCTTTTGTGATTATTTTGGCGTTGTTGAGATAATAATCAATTGTCGCTTGTACTTGCTGCCTGCCTTGCTCGGAATACACCGCTTCAGCCGCCCGCTGTGTTACATAAGAAACACCGTTGAATTTTGTGGCTTGCCGTCTTGCCCAAAGCTTGTTAATGCTCGTGCCATCGACAACAAGCTCTTTTGGCACCATTGTATAAGCACAACGCACACCCGTAAAGCCGGCTGTCTTTGAAAAACTTCTGAATTCAATCGCGCAGGTTTTTGCGACGTCAATTTCATAGATGCTGTGAGTTAAATCCTCCGTAATAAAGGCCTCATAGGCCGCATCATAAAGAATAATGCTCTCGTTTTCGTTCGCATAGTCTACCCATTTTTTCAGTTCTGCTTTGGTGATGCCCATGCCTGTTGGGTTATTGGGAAAGCACAGATAAATCAAGTCCACGTGACTTTCAGGCAGTTCCGGCAAAAAATTGTTTTCGGCGGTGCAGGGCAGGTAGACAATATTGCTCCAGCGCCCGTTTTCCAGCAGCTCGCCCGCTCTGCCACCCATTACATTGGTATCAATATAAACCGGGTAAACAGGGTCGCAAATTGCAACTGAGTTTTCTGTGCCAAAAATATCGCCTATGTTGCCGGTGTCGCTCTTGGCACCGTCGCTGACAAAAATTTCGTCTGAATCCAGCGAAACGCCTCTGCTTAAAAAATCATGTTCCCTGATTTTCTCCAGCAAAAAATCATACCCGTATTCGGGCGGATAACCATAAAAGCTCTTTTCCACCGACATTTCGTCGACCGCTTTGTGCATAGCTTCCGTCACAGCAGCCGGTAAAGCGCGCGTAACATCGCCAATACCCAACCGGATAATTTCCGCATCGGGGTTTTTCGCCTTATATTCGTTCACCTTTTTTCCGATAGGCGAGAAAAGGTAACTGCTTTGCAGCTTTAAAAAGTTTTCGTTAATTTTCATGTGAACCTCCCGGTATTATAGGTCAATTTCGCCCGTGCACACCGTTTCGGCGGGGCCGGTCATATAGATGTCTCCACTTTTTGAATCCCAGCGTATCACGAGTACACCGCCCAAAAGAAGCATGCGGATATCCTCATCTTTTTTGCAATGCCCGTTTAAGATGGCGGCTGCAACCGTAGCGCAAGCACCTGTACCACAGGCAAGCGTTTCGCCCGCTCCCCGCTCCCAAACTCGCATTTTCAGCGTTTTTGCATCGATCGGCTGCACGAATTCCGTGTTTACTCTGTCCGGAAAAAGTGGATGATGCTCAAATAGCGGCCCGATTTTGTCAACTGCAAACGCGTGTGTATCCTCAAAAAAAACCACGCAGTGCGGGTTGCCCATTGAAATACAGGTAATGGCATATTCGTCGCCACCGACTTCTATGGTATGGCCAAGCACAATATCGCCGTCTAAATTGACCGGGATTTTTTTGGGGTCGGTGACAGGTGCGCCCATATTGACACGAGCACTCGTCACCTTGCCGTTTTCGATAAACATTTTAATGTGCTTAATGCCACTGAGCGTTTCCAACGCGATCTCCGTTTTATCGGTCATCCCATTATCATAAACATATTTTGCCACACAACGCGTTGCGTTGCCGCACATTTTCGCCTGCGAGCCATCCGAGTTGTACATATCCATTTTAAAGTCGGCAACATCTGACGGTTCAATCAAGACAAGTCCGTCCGCGCCGATGCCGAAATGTCTGTCGCTAACTTTAACTGCGGTTTCGTTCGGATTCGGCACTTTTTCTTTAAAACAATCTACGTATATATAGTCATTGCCGGCACCTTGCATTTTTGTAAATTTCATTGCGGTGTTTTCCTTTCGTCTTATGTCTTGCTTTAAATATGAATATCGTAACCCTGCCGGGAGCAAAATTCATATGAAATGTTGCGTTGATTGGTCTTTTTTAGGTTTTACTGTTCTTCTTGAATATTTTTCATAATGTCACTAACCGTTGCTTCCAATGAACGGTCGGTTTCAAGCATTTTCTTCATCTCTTGTAAATTGTAGATGACAGTTGAGTGGTCTCGCCCGCTGAACTCTCTGCCGATTGCTTCTTTGGAAAGGCCGGTGGTTTCGCTCACAACATAAATGGCTACCTTGCGCATTTTTGAAGTATTGGCATCGCGCTTTTTTGAGCGGATATCTGCGGCGCTCCCGCCAAAGGTTCTTGCCACTTCTTGCACGATTTTTTCAATGGTCACGGGTACGGGCCTGCTGTCGCTCAAAATATCTTTGATGGCATTCTGCGCCGTTGTCGTGTTTTTGGGTGCCCCGTGTATGGTGACAACCGCCTGCATTTTTTTAACGGCGCCTTCAAGCTGCCTGATGTTGTTTTTTAAACGTTCCGCAATGTATTGCACCACGTCATCCGGCAGAGGAAAATCCATGTAATCGGCTTTGCGTTTGATAATCGCCATGCGCGTTTCAAGGTCGGGCGGCTGAATGTCCGCGAGTAAGCCCCATTCAAAACGTGTTCTGAGCCGGTCTTCGAGCGTTGCAATTTCTTTTGGCGGACGGTCGGACGACAGGACGATTTGGTGGTTTTGTTGTGTCAAGGCGTTAAACGTGTGGAAAAACTCTTCTTCTGTGGACGGTTTGCCCGCTATAAACTGAACATCGTCCACAATCAGCAAATCAAGATGGCGATACTTGTCGTGAAAATCGCCCATCGTTTTTTGGGAAAGATTGTACACGATTTCGTTCGTGAAATTCTCACCGTGGGTGAATATATAGTTGACATTCGGGTTGTTCACCTTAATCTCGTGGCAAATGGCCCGCAAAAGGTGGGTTTTACCCAAGCCCGAACTGCCGTAAATAAAAAGAGGGTTGTACGCTTTGCCGGGGTTTGCCGCCACAGCTTGCGCTGCTGCATGGGCAAATTTGTTGGAAGAGCCGACAACAAAGGTGTCAAATGTGTTTTCAATATACTTTGTCTGTAAATCTTCCTGTTTTTCTTTTGCCGGTTTTGCGGCGGCCGGGTCGATAAGTACAACCTCGACCTTGAAGCCAAGCACTTTTTCAAATGTACGACAAAGTACATCATAAAATTTTTGTTCAACAATTTTTCGTTTAAATTCAACGATGGACAGCACTACTTTGCTACCCTCAAAGCTCTCTAACTCAAGCTCGTTTAGCCAAACATTATATATAACCTCTGAAAGGTTCGCTTTGAGTTCTGCTTTTACCAATTCCCATAAGTCTACGAAGGACTCCATAAGTCTATGCTCCTTTTGTGCGGCCATGGCTACTGCGCCTGCCGATAAGGTTGATTTCCAAAGAAGTATAGCATATATATTATGGCATTTCAATTCAATTTCAACAATCGCAGTATAAAAAAATGATTGACACGAGCACACTTACTGTTATATAATGTCAATTCGCAAGGTATAATAAGCATAACCATAAACCATCCTTCAATGTTGATGGTATACGGATATATCATGATCGGAGGTTAGTATAGATGAAAAGAACTTATCAACCTAAAAAACGCCATAGAAGCAAAGTGCACGGTTTCCGCAAAAGAATGGCTGACAAAAGCGGTCGCAAGGTTCTTGCCCGGCGCAGGGCAAAGGGCAGAAAAGCACTTTCCGCCTAATGACGTCCCCAAATGGGTTCCGGTACCTTTTAGCAGACGGGTTGATTGCTTTGGCGAAGATAACCACACTTAAGCAAAACAGTGATTTTCGCCGTCTTTACGGACGGGGCAAAGCACACACACATCCTGCGTTGGTCACTTATGTGTTAAAAAACCGCGCGGGAGTTTGTCGTATCGGTATCACAACCGGCAAAAAACTCGGCTGTGCGGTTGAGCGAAACCGCTGCCGCAGAATCATCAAAGACGCATTCCGCAAAAATGCGCCTTTGTGCAGCGGAGGATGGGATATTGTTTTTGTCGCGCGGCATAAAACCAAGCGGCTAAAAAGCACCCAGATAGAATCTATCATGCGCGACCACTTCAAAGCATCGGGTATCATCAAAGATGCCTAATCGGCTTGTTGGCAAGGTTTTGTCGCGGTAATTTCGATGTGTTTTATGCATTCCAACAAATGCTTACGGAAATGCTTACGGTTTTTAACATGTTGCGGGAAGGGATGATACGGTCAATGAAACGGTTCATTCTTGCCTGCATACGGTTTTACCAAAAACACATCTCCCCTCGTTTGCCGGAAATGTGTCGCTATTACCCATCCTGCTCACACTACGCTGTTGAAGCAATTGAAATTCACGGTGCTTTTAAGGGCGCTGTTCTAGCTTTGCTGCGCCTGTTGCGCTGCAACATACTTTTTCCCGGTGGCTATGACCCGGTGCCGCCGAAAAAAAGGTAACTATGAATACGGAGGCAATTCATGAACGCCATTTATGATATTTTAGGCGTCCCTTTTGGTTTTGTACTGAAATTAATTTTCGAAGCTGTAAAGAACTACGGTGTTGCGCTTATCATTTTCACGCTCTTCGCACGGCTGCTTATGTTCCCTACCTCTATCCATCAGCAAAAGGGAACCGCGAAAACACAAAGACTGCAACCAAAACTGCGCAAAATCCAAGAAAAGTACAAGGGCGACAATAAGAGAATTCAGGAAGAAACGCAGGCGCTCTACCAAAGAGAAGGCCACAATCCCATGAACGCGGGCTGTCTACCCATGCTGATTCAAATGCCGATTATCTTCGGGCTGATTGGCGTTATTTACAATCCCCTAACGTATGCGCTGGAAATACCCAAAGAGTACATTGATATAATGGCAGCCGCTATTAAGGAAACGTTGCCCGAGCTTGCAAAAAATGCTCGCACAATCCAGCTGACGATTATTGACCACATCGGTGAGCTGAAAGGTCTTAACATTCCGGTAGACTTCTACAATAAGATTGCCGACTTTAATTTTACATTTTTAGGATTGCCACTGGGGGCCACACCGGACAAACTCCATTTCGATAAACTTTGGGCCGTTCCGATTCTTTCGGGCATCACGTCTTTCGCTACGAGCATTTTTACTTTTCTCAAACAAAAACAGACGAACCCCGAAATGTCCAAAAACCCCGCTATGGGTTGCATGACCTTCGGTATGCCTTTGTTTTCAACCTACTTCACATTCCTTTTCCCTGTCGGTATCGGGATTTACTGGATAGCATCCAACGTGTTTGCCTTTGCGCAAACGGTCATTTTAAGCTTTACGCACAGCCCCAAAAAGATGGTTGCAAAACTCATGGTTGAAGAAACCATACAGCGTCGTTCAAAAGAACAAAACACAAAACTTGTTGCGGCAAGAAAAGAACAGTAGAAAGGATAATACAGGTGACATTACTTTGTTAAAAGAAGCACTTGGTACGGGAGCCACCATTGAAGAGGCCCAAGCAGCGGCCATCGCCGAGCTTAACGCGCCGGAAGATGCCGATGTTTCCATAGAAGTTATTGAAATACCGGTTAAAAAAACGCTCGGAATTTTCGGCGGCAACCCCGCAAAAGTCAGAGCTTATTATGAAGAAGAGGAGTCCGGTCCGGCAGAGGCTTTTATAAGAACAATTCTCGAGGGCATGGGCATAAAGGAATTTAAGATCGAGATTGAAGAGCTGGAAAACGATATCCACATTCAGTTAGAGTGTGGGGACGAAGTGAGCACGGTGATCGGACGCAGAGGCGAAACGCTTGACGCTATTCAGTACCTCACGCGCCTGAACATCAGCAAAAAAACCGAAGAGTATAAAAGAGTGCTCATCAATGTCGGCAATTACCGTGAAAAAAGAGAAGCCACTTTACGTGAAATGGCCACCAGAAATGCGCAGCGCGTAAAAAAGTACGGCAAAAATGTTTCTCTCGAACCAATGAACCCTTATGAAAGAAGAATTGTCCATACAACCATACAAGACATCGATGGTGTTAGCTCGCATTCGGTCGGTTCCGACAGCGATCGCAGGGTTGTTAATTCCTCTTCCGACGGGAATAAAACATTCAGTGAAAGCCGTCCCCAAAGCGGCGGTTTCAGAGACAACACGAAAAGCACCGGCAATGCACCTTCAAAAAGTGTTGCTCCTCCTCGCACAAATAGCGCACCCCGCACAAGCACCGCACCCCGCACACCAAAGTCCGATGCGTCTTCCGCATCACGCTACGGCAAGATCGAACCGAAAAAGGACTAGCGGGTAACCGGTAGGTATATATATATCTTTGCAACAAAACGAATCGGGCAGTCATTTGACTGCCCGATTATTGCGCCTGCACACTTTTCGGCACTCCGGTATCTGTGGCTCTTTTATTTTGGCAGTATGCTATCGGTATGGAAATCCATTACCCCGATGGCAACCATTCTTTTAACGGTTTGTGGGTCTTTTACACCAAGACAAGCAAGCTGCTTTTCCCCTTGGATAAGCGTTTTGATTTTATCGTCTGTATTGGTTTTATTTTCTGCATCAAAGGCTACGCCGGCCCACTCATTCTCTTCAATCCACTTTAACTTTTGTTTGGTAAGCTCGGGGGCAATGAACCACAGTTCCGTTGTGGGGGCAAGTTTTTTGATGGTTGAGAGATACGCTTGATCACAGGACAGCACGGCGCAATTTTGTTCCCCTTGCCTTTGAGCCAGAATGGCGGCAAGCTTTGCAAGTCCCTCGGCACTGCCCTGCTTTATATTGATATAAGGCCGCATGCCAAACTGCGCACAAAAGTCCAGCATTTCCTCAAGCTCCGCAATTTTTCCGTCGGCGTATTCTTCAACATTCGCACCGTTGTCAACCGTAAAATTCAGCAGTTCAAAATAAGTGAAATCCTTAATCTTTCCCCGACCGTTTGTCATTCTATTGACCGTATTGTCGTGCATCAGCGCCCAAACGCCGTCGAGCGTTTCGCGAATATCAAAGGAGACGGCTGTAAAACTCTCGCGGCCTGCTCTTTCGATGGCAAGCTTTGTGTTTTCGGGGGCGACACCGGACAACCCCCTGTGCGCAATCAGCCGCACGGGCACTTGATTGATATCGATCCCTGCGCTCGAAATATCCACTGTAGGCACCGGTTCTATTTTTGCATCGCGCTGAGCAGCAGACACAACGATCAAAACCGCCACTGCAAAGATCAAGACAGCAGCGGAGATTCCGATTTGTTTTTTAGTGGTTTTTCTCAACTTTTTTCCTCCTCGGGTTTTATCCTTGGTCGCATAAGCGGTTGTCCGCTTTTATGTTGCTCACTTCTTTTTTAAGTCAATAATCGTCTGGCCCTCATTTAACGTTGCCCTGATTTGTTTGATGCGGGGAGCCTGCAAGTCACGAACCATGTCTTTAAGTGCCTGCCCGCTGTTATAGCCATGGATAACCACTATTTCGGTCACCTCTGCGTTGCAACTTTGAATAGTCGTTTCAAGCCGAAATCTGGCGGGTTCCACTCGCATGCCGTGAATATCGACGATCAATTTGTTTTTGTCTCTTTGTACTTTCATAAGCACCACCATTGTATAGGGACGTTACGCCCGGTGTGTTCGGTGCATATTATTATAAGTCATCGGCTCAAAAATGTAAAACTATTTGTGTAACGGGTTTTTGTGTATAGTGTAAATTTCCCTTTACAATTCTTGTGTATTGTGCTATACTTCCTCTTGTAATACCTGTTACTCGGAAACTGGAGTAAGCCACAAACGGCATTCACCTGCCTTTTTCTGGGTTTCAGGCAAATTTTATAGAGGTGAAAATAATGACAAATGAAGAAAAAACTCAAATCATGAAGGATTTTGCCTTGCATGAAGGCGACACCGGTTCCCCCGAGGTTCAGATTGCAGTCCTTACAAAGCGAATCAACGACCTCACCGAGCATCTCAAGGCTCATAAAAAAGACCATCATTCTCGCAGAGGACTCCTGAAGATGGTTGGTACCAGAAGAAACCTTCTTGCGTACTTACAAAGCAGCGACGTAGAACGTTACCGCTCTGTTATTGCAAGACTCGGCATCCGTAAGTAATTTGCTTATAGAGCAGGCAGGATTACCCTGCCTGCTCTATTGTGAGTTTTAAGGTCAAAGCGTTTCCGAACAGTTCGGATAAAATCAAATCCAACAGACTCAGCATAAAGGTTTTAGCAGTGAATCGACAGTTTAGTGTTTTAAACTGCGGATTTATTGCTAAACCCCGGCGGTTTGTGGAAATATAAACACCAATTTCCATGTGGACAATTGGTAGAAAAAGAGGTAATTATGTTCGAAGAATTCAAAACATTCGAAACAACCATCGGCGGGCGTCCGTTTGTGGTTGAAACAGGCAAAATGGCGCAACTGGCAGGCGGAGCTTGTCTGGTACGTTACGGTGAGACAGAAGTTCTCTGTACCGCCACCATGTCCGCAAAACCCCGCGATGGTGTTGATTTTTTCCCGCTTTCCGTTGACTTTGAAGAAAAGTTATATGCAGTGGGTAGAATCCCCGGTTCCTTCCAACGCAGAGAAGGCAGAGCAAGCGAAAAAGCGACCCTTTCCGGGCGCGTTATTGACCGCCCCCTGCGCCCTCTGTTTCCGAAAGATATGCGCAACGATGTGAGTGTTGTCGCCACCGTGATGAGCGTTGACCAAGATTGTTCGCCCGAAATTACAGCGATGATCGGCGTCTCCATTGCCGTATCTATCTCCGACATCCCTTGGAACGGTCCTTTAGCAGGTGTCAGCGTCGGATACATTGATGGCGAGTACATCATCAACCCCACTGCGCAGCAACGCGAACTGTCCGAAATGGCCGTTACAGTTGCTTCCACAGCAGACCTTGTCGCAATGATTGAAGCGAGTGCGAACGAAGTCAGCAACGATGTCATGTACGAAGGCATCCTATTCGGTCACGAAGCCAACAAAGCGATTGTTGATTTTATCAGCACCATTAAAGCTGCGGTCGGCAAAGAAAAAATTGACTTTCCGTCAAACAACCCGGACCCCGCCATGTACGAAGCGATCAAAGATTTCTGCATTGCGGACGTGCGCTTAGCGCTGGATACGGACGATAAGCGTGTACGTGATGAGCGCTTGAAGCCGGTATATGAAGCGGTTCACAACGAGTTTGACAAAGCATACCCCGACCAGGCTTTCAAAATGGATGAATGCCTTGACAAAATTCAAAAATATGTTGTCCGCCGTTGGTTGCTCGATGATGGCAAGCGTGTTGATGGGCGCGGCATTGACCAAGTAAGGCCCCTTACGGCCGAAGTTGACCTGCTCTCAAGAGTACACGGCTCCGGCATGTTTAGCAGAGGGCAAACGCAAGTTTTAACCATAACTACTTTAGGCCCTATCAGCGCTGCGCAAAAATTAGACGGCATTGATGAGGAAGAAAGTAAGCGCTATATGCATCACTACAACTTCCCGTCTTATTCCGTTGGCGAAACCAGGCCCAGCAGAGGCCCCGGTCGTCGCGAAATCGGTCATGGCGCTTTGACAGAAAAAGCGCTTCTGCCGGTTATTCCTTCCATTGACGACTTCCCGTACACACTGCGCCTCGTCTCCGAAGTGCTTTCCTCCAACGGTTCCACCTCGCAGGGTGCTATCTGCGGCTCTACGCTTTCACTCATGGCAGCCGGCGTGCCGATTAAGGCACCGGTAGCCGGTATTTCCTGCGGTCTGATAACCGAAGGCGACCGTTTTATGACGATGGTCGATATCCAAGGTCTCGAAGACTTCTACGGCGACATGGACTTCAAGGTTGCCGGCACCAAAGAAGGCATTACTGCGATACAAATGGATCTCAAAATAGACGGCCTTACACCGGCGATAATCAAGGAAGCGCTGGACAAGACCTATACAGCAAGGCTTCACATTCTTGATGATTGCATGCTCAAAGCAATCCCCGAGCCCCGCAAGGAGCTTTCGAAATATGCGCCCAAGATGCTTACGGTTAAGATCCCCGTTGACAAAATCAGCGAGGTTATCGGCAAGCAGGGCAAGGTTATTCAAAAGATTTGCGCCGAATGCAACTGTAAGATCGACGTGGAAGAAGACGGCACCATCTTCATTTCCTCCATTAACATCGAAGATGCCGAGCGTGCGCTGCTCATGATTAACACCATTGCTATCGACCCGGAAGTCGGTTCCATTTATAAAGGCGTCGTCACCCGTGTGATGGACTTTGGCGCGTTTGTTGAAATTGCACCGGGCAAAGAAGGTCTTGTGCACATCAGCGAATTGGCAAACTTCCGCGTCAAACAGGTTGAAGA
>JAAYFA010000273.1 GCA_012728445.1 Clostridiales bacterium
GATGACAAATGCCTGGAAGTTGAAGACAACAATTTTAGACTCACGGATATTGCGGCGAAAAAGATTATCTTCGATGTATCAAACTGCAAAAACGTTGCGGAATTTCAAAAATTAGAACTTGGGCAAAGGGATCAATTTATCAAAGAACTGAAAGAGAATCGTTTGTCGTTTAGGCAAATCTGCCGATTGACCGGGGGGAGTGTTGGCATTGTAAGAAAATTGTAGAACACGAGAGAACCGTCCCCGTGTGTTTTAAATAAATCCATATAAAGGTGATGAAATAACATGGCACCGAAAGAGCTTGAGCCTAACGAACGAAGAATTAGCATATTAAAACTTTTACAGGGCAAGGAAATGAGAACTTCCGACATAGCCGAGTATTTTGATGTTGATGAACGAACGATTCGAACAGACTTGAAAGCATTGCGGGAAGGTCTCGATGTTTTTGGGGTAAAAATTCAAATCGAATCAAAGCATTATGACGGAAATCCGAGACAATATTACAAGTCAACCGTCCACCCGGTTATGCTTGCTCTGAATTCAAGTGAACTGTATGCCTTGCTGAAATTATTGGAAACAGCCGGTGAACCATATACAGATGAAGTGTACAAGCATATATTCCGTCAAGTATACAGTCAGATCACCGACTACTTCGAAGGGTTAGTTGCCGATAAACTAATAAACAAATATGTAAAATCTGAAGTGAAAAATAAGCTTGAAGAGGATGCTTACAAAGAGTCGCTTGATTATAAGTTTATGTACTGGGCAAAAAGCGGTCGTTTTCTTGAGATCAGTTATTCTGATGATTATGGACAAGTTATTACAGAAGAAATGCAGTTTGTTAAAATGCACGACAAAGAGGTTGTTTTGAGGGACAGGCGACAAAATGAGCACAGCTTTTATTTGAATAATATAGTGATTGACTGGACAAAAACAGATTACAAATAAAAAACGGAAATTCAATGGTATGTTTATCGGCTGAGGATCATGTTAACCTTCTAATGCAATCACATTGCAATAAATTTTAGGAGGACTAACAATGAAACTGCAAAGACTGAGGACTGAAACACCGGATTTTGACAAACTTGGCGAGATGACCACCGCGATGAAAGGGTTGTTGGACGATGATCAAAACACTTTATTAACTTTTGAAGAGTTATGCTCATTCCAGGATTCTGAAGGTTCCTTCAAATTGTTCGAATCATACGACATTCCCAGTGATGCCCGGGCAGACTTCTGCCATAGGCCGACATACATCGGCGCAGCGATATTAATGAAACACTATCTTGCAGAGAAGCAACAGTTATTCAGGCTTGAAAGTGCGTTGGCAGCGAGTTTGCGGGGCGGTTTATCCGGCCACGGATACGACGCAGAGCGGGCACGAATTGAAGCACTGAATATTTTTATCAATGGCGGCTTGCGTGAGTTTTTGGAAACACAGTGTAAAATTTGTCCTGAATTCCACCAGAAAATACACAATATCCTACATGAATACAGGACATGCCTGTTCAATGTAACGACACGAGGCGTGTGGGGTGAAGACTACCGCACCGAATGGCAAAATATTGTTGATAAACTGCATATGAGCAAACGATTATATGTCGCATATGGTAGTAACATGGATAAGTCACAGATGATGAAACGCTGCCGGGAAGCTGTCGTTGCGGGCAGCTCATATCTTGAGAATTGGGAACTCACACTCCCGTTTTATGCGAACATTGAACCGGCAGAAGGAAAGAAGACACCTGTGCTGTTGTGGGAAATAACCGACCAAGATGAAGAACGACTTGATGAGTGTGAGGGATATCCTAAAGGGTATGATAAAACGGAAATCATTGTAAATCTCAACGGTAAGCACGTAACTGCCATGGCGTATGTGATGACCGAGGATTACAAGCAAATCAAAAAACAGCCTCGTGAAGGATACCGAGATCAGATATTACAAGGGTATCGCGATGCCGGTTTTTCTGAACAAAAATTCCAACCAAGACCAGTATAATAAAAAGAGTGATATGTAAGAAGACCGCTGATTGAATGGTTATCGTTATTTGATAATGTAAATCATGCAACACATGGGGACGGTTCACTTGTGTTCTACAAAAGAATATCATATCCAGAAAATTATATCAACACAGGAGAACCGTCCCCTTGTGTTCGTCTGCTATCAGCTCACCGCCTATTAACTCCCATGATTTGCATAGTCGCACAAATTCTTTGAATAGTTTCTGAAAAGGTCGGATATTTTCACGCCGAAACTCAGCGATTGTTTTGTAGTCCGGTTGAAGA
>JAAYFA010000323.1 GCA_012728445.1 Clostridiales bacterium
GCTTTGCAACTTCCACGAGCTCCAATGCCGCTTGAGTCGCCTCTCTCTTGATTTGTTCGAATAATTCAGACATCACTATCATCCCCAACCTTATAAGTTTTTTTAGACTTCGTAACAATTAAGATTTTTTTGCATAAACAGACAACGCCCGCTCACCTTCCACATGCGAATAAAACGCGACAGACGGCATTACAGGGCAATAACTTTTTTTAATATGCCGCTCAGAGAACGGTTTAACAGTACCGCCAAGAATGCATTTGTAACGCCTTGCAGAAGGTTGCCGACAATGGATGCCACTGCCCCCGCCGGTGTGAATAAGAAAGATTCCCCTATAAAATACCCCAACGCCATCAGAACACCTGCCGTTAGCGTCGCAAGGATAGCATATTTTTGATTTTGTTTTTTGTAGATCCAGCCGCAAACGAAGCCTTCAAGCCCTTTGACAACGAATGTAATCGGTGCATAAATCGCATAGCCGGTAATAATATCCGCCAAGGAACTCCCGAAAGCACCTGCCACGAAGCCGGCCGTGGGTCCCAGCAACATTCCGGTGAACATTAGAAAGGTATCGCCAAAGTTCATATAGCCGTTGAGTACGATTGCCGGGATTTGGATGATTATCGTGGCAACCGCTGTTAAAGCAACCATCATGGCCAACAACACCAATTTTCGGGTACTCATTTTTCCCATTGCTAACCCTCACTATAAATACAACTTTATCTTGCAAGATGTTTTGGGCAAAATCAATTCGCCTATGTTCTAACAAATTGCTAAACATTGGTATTGCAAAGCCAACGCTAACTATTATAACACTAACCGGTGTTAAGTAAATAGTTAGTTTCCGTTTTTTAGGCAATACCGGAACAGGCTTTTTATGATTGCTCTACCTTACTCATTAAAAAACGAAAAAACGGAGTGCCTTACCAGCACTCCGTTTTGATAGTCTCGTTGTTTAGTCCAGCACAAAAATCCGGACTCCCCTATGCCCCCAGGCATAACACTCATTAACCGTGTTCATGTAAATATCAATGGTGCAACCGTTTGTTTTGACAAATCCGCCGGTATCCGCCGCTATGCAGTAGCCATAAATATATTTGCCGTCGAGCGAAACCACATACAGTCTAGTACCGTAAGGTATTTGTCTGGGGTCGACCGCAATGTGCCCCACCCTTGCCGGTCGGCCGGTTGATGTTGTGCCGCCACCGGAATATGCTTTTGCCGTACCGTCAATGATTTTGGAATAGGTTAACGGTATACCGTTCGCGTCAAGCTTTATATCAGCGGGTAAAGGCAAGTCGGAGATCGGCGAAAGGCCGGATTGGAACTTGATGGTTGACACTTTAATCTGAGTGCCCACAAGTGTTATTTGCGGCACGGCGTTTCGGATAATTTCTTCCGACACCACGGCGCTGTCTTCCAATACACCGTTAACAAATCTGTCGTTATAAACAACCGATTTTTCGCCGTCAGCACCGGCTTGCACGGGTTTGGAGTCCCCAATATACATTTCTTTTGATTTTTTAACTGTTTGCGTGAACGCTATTTTTTCGTTCACGGTACGCTGTGTGTATGCGACTCTTAAAACCTTGATTTCTATGCCGGCGGTGAGCGCCGTATCGAGCACAGGCTGCGTTTCATCATCCTCACCAAGCGTTATCTCGGCCTTTTCAAGCGCGTCGAGCACTGTGCCCGATAGGATGTTAATCTGCGTCGTTTCATCGTCTGCAATGACCGTAACACCGAATGCTCGCTCAATCGTTATCGTCATACCCTGAACAACAGGTTCCCCCAGAGCAGGGCTGACATGGTCATTGGGACCAATTGCCACAGCATTTTTCGCCAAAGTGTATTCAACGTTCTTGCAGGCCGTGACTGTTTTTGCGTCGTCGCCATCCACGAGGCTGACAGCACAGGCGCGGTAGACCGTAAGAGCCGAGTCCGACCCTTCGATAAAGTCGGTGGTGTCAAGCAAATCGTTTTCGCCCAAAGTGATGTTTGCCTGGGCCAGAACTTCTTCCGGTTGTGTTTTTCTTGTAGATAGGGACAAGGTGCTGTCTGCATCTTGAATGGTTACGGTATAAACAGAAAGGGCGGATGCCACAACTACACTTAGGGTAAAGGTTAAAATAAGTACCACGGAGATGATTGCCGGAACTTTGAATCTTGTCAACGACATATCGGCAAAAGTTTGCCTTATTCGTCCTAACATGAGGTATACTCCTTTTTCGAGCCCGCTGATTTTTGATGCAACGATTGCACTGCGTAGCCCAAGTTATGTTCGACCTTGAACCATACTAAACAGGAGCGTCTCAAAAGTCAAATCAATTGAATCGGAGTTTTTGTGTAATATGCACAAGTTGTATGTCGATTATATGTCTAAAAGCATTATAGGAATAGCTCCTTAAGCATATAAATGCAATTTGGCATTATGTATTGTGTGATTGTGAAAATGTTTTAGTTGCCGAAAAACAGCCGTTTTTTTACCTTTTGATTGCTAATTCGTATTATTACATAAAGAGCTCATAACAAAGAGCCCACGGCAAAAGCCGTGAGCTCCTAATTGCTTTCGGACAAAATCCGGAAGAATAAAGCAGTTTATCTCTTTGAAAACTGCGGTGCGCGACGGGCACCTTTTAAGCCATACTTCTTTCTTTCCTTCATGCGCTGGTCTCTCGTGAGTAAACCGGCTTTTTTGAGGGTCGGGCGAAGTTCCGCATCCAGGAGCAGTAGTGCACGAGCAATACCGTGACGGATTGCACCGGCCTGGCCGGTTACACCGCCGCCGTTAACACGGCAGACAATGTCTAACTTTTCTTTTGTGTCCGTTAAGACGAGAGGCTGACGCACGATGAACTTGAGTGTTTCAAGGCCAAAATAGTCGTCAATATCTCTGTCATTGATGGTGATGGAACCTGTTCCGGGGTACACACGCACTCTCGCAACAGACTCTTTTCTGCGGCCTGTGCCGTAAAAATATGGGTTGTTATCATACATAATTGATTGCCTCCCTTCTTATAATACCCAATCTTCGGGTTTTTGTGCTTCATTCTTATGCTCGGCGCCTTTGTACACGCGCAGTCTGGTGAGCGCCTTGCGGCCGATAACCGTATCGGGCACCATGCCTTTGACAGCGTGCGTAACGACAAATTCCGGCTTTGTTTTCATCATCGTGCTGCATTTGACTTCTTTAAGACTGCCAATATAGCCACTATGGCTATAATACATTTTTTGATCTAATTTGTTGCCGGTGAGGACAACTTTTTCCGCATTGATGATGATAACATGGTCACCACAATCGGTATGCGGTACGAAAATGGGCTTATGCTTGCCGCGAAGAAGAACAGCAGCCTGAACGGCGACACGGCCGAGGGGCTTGCCTGCGGCGTCAAGCAAATACCATTTGCGCGTTATCCCTTCTACTTTTGGCATATAGGTTGACATAGAAATACCTCCGAACTGTTTTTATACCGGGTTGTTGCGAAGAATTGAGGCGCTTCGCAAGACAACGCTTCAACCCTTACCCGATTTGATGCTTGCCTATACTATCATAAGAGATGACAGGTGTCAAGCATTTTTTTGGATTTTTTAATTTAAAGAGCTTAATCTCCGCTTTACTTGCTTTACTGCGGTTTATCGAGCTATTGCTCACTCAAGAATCACGGTTCTGATTAGAATCTAATGCTTGCTCCAAATCGGCAATAATGTCATCAACATGCTCAATACCTACGGAAAAACGGATTAAGTCCTCCCCTACGCCGCAGGCGTCCAGTTCCTCCGAGGAAAGCTGGCGGTGCGTTGTGCTGGCCGGGTGCAAAACACAAGTGCGACAGTCCGCAACATGGGTAACAATGGCCGCGAGCTTTAAGCTGTCCATAAACTTGACAGCACCGTCACGACCGGTCTTTAAGCCAAAGGATACAACGCCACAGGTGCCGTTCGGCATATATTTTTGCGCTAAATCATAATACTTGCTGCTTTTTAGCCCCGGGTAATTTACCCACGCTACCCTGTCATCCGCTTCCAAAAACTTTGCCACTGCAAGTGCATTTTGACAATGACGTTCTACCCTTAAGAACAAGGTTTCCAGCCCCAAATTAAGCAAAAACGAATTTTGTGGGGCAGGAACAGAACCCAAGTCCCGCATTAGTTGAACCACCGCTTTGGTGATGTAGGCACCTTTACCAAAGCTTTCTGTATAGGTTACGCCATGATAGGAGTCGTCCGGCGTTGTTAAACCCGGGAATTTGTCGTTTTGTGTCCAGTCAAAGTTGCCGCTGTCAACAATCACACCGCCGACGCTTGTTGCATGGCCGTCCATATATTTTGTGGTGGAGTGCATAACAATATCTGCGCCAAACTCAAAAGGTCGGCAGTTGACGGGTGTTGGAAAGGTGTTGTCAACAACGAGCGGTACCCCATGTGCATGGGCCAATTTGGCAAACTTTTCAATATCCAAAACGATGAGTGCCGGATTGGATAAAGATTCACCAAACACAACCTTGGTATTCGGCTTAAAGGCGGCATTCAGTTCTGCATCGTCCGCATCGGGGCTAACGAAGGTAAAGTCAATACCAAGTTTTTTCATGGTCACGGAGAAAAGGTTAAAAGTACCGCCGTAAATAGCCGACGTACTGACAACGTGATCCCCTGCTGAACAAATATTAAAAATGGAAAAGAAAGAAGCCGCTTGCCCGGAAGATGTTAACACGGCAGCGACACCGCCCTCAAGTGCTGCAATTTTAGCAGCCACTGCATCGTTGGTCGGATTTTGCAGACGGGTATAAAAATAACCCGATGCCGTTAAGTCAAAAAGTTTGCCCATGTCTTCGCTCGAATCGTATTTGTAGGTGGTGCTTTGTGTGATAGGCAATACCCTTGGTTCGCCATTTTTGGGGGTATACCCCGCTTGAACGCAGTTGGTGTTTAAATGGTATTGTTTCATCTTATCAAACCTCTCCCATTACATTATATTGTCTTGCGGGTGAACAATGTTCGCCCCTACATTTTTGTTACCAAATTTTTAATCTTTTCGAGTTCTCCGGGTATATCTATTACTTGCGGGCAGCGTGGCGTGCATTGTTCGCACTTTGTGCAATTTTCCGCCCCCGAGTCTGTGTGGGTTTGTTTGTACGCAGCTAAGAACTCCTCTTTATTTTTGCTTTCCACATAGCTGTTATACAACTTAAACACGCCGGGGATATCAACGCCGAACGAGCAGTCCATACAGTAACGGCAGGCTGTGCAGGGAATCATATCTTTTCGGTTGAATTCTCGGGCGGCTTTTTCAAGTAAGGTGAATTCCGCTTGTGAAAGCGGTTCAAAATCGGTGCAGGTTTCAATATTATCTTTTAACTGTTCCATGTTGGACATCCCGCTTAAAACTGTTATCACGTTTGGCAGGCTTGCCGCATAGCGGATAGCCCATGAGGCCATGCTTTTGCCCGGCTTTGCTTTTTTCAGCAATTCACGGGCTTTTTTGCCGGGGCTTGCCAGCGCTCCGCCCCGAACGGGTTCCATGATGATGCAAGGAATGTCATGTTCTTCAAGAATTTCGTATTGACGCTTTGCGTCTTGATTTTTCCAGTCCACGTAATTTATTTGTAACTGGGCGAAGTCCCAATCGTACTTTTCGACGATTTGCTCTAAAACGTCGGGCGTGTCATGAAAAGAAAAACCGATATACTTTATTTTACCTTGCGCCTTCATCTTTGAAATGAATTCGTAAGCACCAAAATCTACACTCTTTTCGAAGTTGCCTTTGTCCAGCGAATGGAGCAAATAAAAATCGAAGTAATCGGTGTTCAAGTATTCTAACTGAAGCTTGAATATTTTTTCAAGATCTTCTTGCGTATTCACATCCCACATGGGCATTTTTGTGGCAAGATAATAGGCGTCACGAGGATATTTTACAAGCGCCTTGCCCAAAAACTTTTGGGACTCACCGCTGTGATATCCGTGTGCGGTGTCCAGGTAGTTAATGCCGTTGGCCAGCGCAAAGTCAACAATTTCTTGCGCCTTATCATAGTCGATGGCCGCGTCCTCGCCTTTTAGTACGGGTAGCCGCATACAGCCAAGCCCCAAAACCGACAAGGATTCACTCTTGTTTTTGAAAGTTTTCTTTAACATCGTTCACTTCTCCATTCCTACAATAAAATCGACCTCATTGGATAAAGGCTCTTCAAACTTCTTGTCGAGCTTTGCCAAAAGTGCCGCATCAACAATAAACTCCCGCTTTGGCGAGTGTGCCAGCCGGGCATTGCGTTCTTGCAATCTTTCGATACGGACATCTTCGGGCGTTTTAAAATAATATGTCTTTATTTCAATTTGTTTTTCGCTAAAATATACTCTTGCCATCGCGCGTGATTTTTTTGTCCAAAACCCCGAGTCCAGCACAACATCTAGGCCCATCTCCACAAGCTGGACCGCTTGGCCGAACAGGAAGTTGAGACAGCGCCTTTCCGTTTCGCCATGTTTGTCGCCCAAACACCCGGCGAAAACATCCAGCATCAAATCATCGCAAGAAAGAAGCACAAGGGGAACGATCGCTTTCCTTTCCATTGCCCAGGTGGTTTTACCGCTGGCGATTTTACCGACAAGCATATAAACCTTTGCCATTATTTCCCCTCATTCCGGTTTTCGGTAAAATGTTTCATTAAACCCGGTCCGAACTCTATAAAACGCCCGGTTGCCTTTGCCGTCGCTTCATTAATCGTGTCCACTTTACTGTCAACCTCTTTGCTCTTTTGGTAAATCATATATGGTACAGGGTCCGAAGCGTGCGTGCCCGTTACAATCGGGGTAGCGTGGTCGGGCAGGATCATCACTTTATAATCGTCTAACGTGTCTAAATACTCAAGTAAAATGGGTAAAAGTTGCTCGTCAATCAATTCGATGGACCGCACCTTGTTTTCCGGCTCATTGCGGTGGCCGCATTCATCGGGAGCTTCGACATGTATATAGACAAGGTCTTGCCCATTTTGCCATTCCTCCACGGCCGTTTGTGCCTTCCCTTTAAAATTTGTGTCAATATAACCTGTTGCGCCTTCAACCGTCGGCGTGTTCATCCGGGCGCAAATGCCGATACCTTTTAAAAGATCAACGGCGGAAATGATGCTGCCTTTTAAGCCGAACGTTTTTTTGAAGGACGGCAGGGATGGTTTTTTGCCTTCGCCCCAAAGCCAGATGGAATTTGCGGGCAATTTGCCCGCAGCCTGTCTTGCCTTGTTCACCGGATGATCTTTCAGAAAAGCATAACTTTCACGCATCATTTTAAGTAGAGGCTCGGCGTTCTTACCCGTTGAGAGATATTCACCGATTACTCTGCCGGAAATATCGTGAGGGGCTGTCATGGTGCCCAAATCCATCGATCCGTTATGGCAAATCAGGCAGTGGCGATAGCTGACGCCGCTGTAAAAACGAAAAATATCATTGCCGAAATGTTCCTGAACGCTTTTGATAATTTCCGCCGCTTCCGCGGTAGAAATGTCCCCCGCGGAATAGTCCCGCATGGTTTTCGCATTGTAATCGGGCTCCTCCGAAAGCGTCACCAGGTTACAGCGCAAGGCGACGTCCGTGTCCGCCATGTCAATACCCATGCTGACCGCCTCCAACGGCGAGCGGCCGGTATAGTAAAGCATGGGGTCATACCCCAATACACTCAAATTGGCGATATCACTCGCGGGTTTCAAGCCGTCTGCCACAGTTTTAATAAGTCCCACTTCGCCCCGGCGCGCGAGGCTATCAAAATTCGGCTTTTTCGCCACCATCATCGGCGTTTTGCCGCCTAAGGCGGGCACGGGGTAATCCGCCATACCGTCATATAAAACGATTGCGTATTTCATTGATAATCCCTCTCTTTATACAAGCAAACTGATTTTATTTAAAATATAAGACACCCGATTCAAATATTTTTTGATCTTTATCGAAAGGTGTGTTTTTATAGAGGTTCTCGCCTTTTCGCTCGCTGTGTGCCATCTTGCCGAAAATTCGGCCATCCGGGCTTGTGATGCCTTCAACAGCGCAAATTGACCCGTTGGGGTTAAATGGTGTTGCGGCGCAAGGGCTGCCCGAAAGGTCAATATATTGCGTCGCTATCTGACCGTTGTCGATAAGCTGTTTTAAAGTGCTTTCATCGGCTACAAACCGCCCTTCTCCGTGGGAAACCGGGACGGCATGAATATCCCCCGTATTGACGAGGCGAAGCCATGGGGACTGAACGCTCGTGATTCTGGTGTACGCCATTTGAGAAACGTGGCGGCCGATGGCGTTAAAGGTAAGTGTTGGAAATTCGGGTTCTATATCGACTATTTTGCCAAACGGAACCAGTCCGGTTTTAATCAGCGCCTGAAATCCGTTGCAAATACCCAGTATCAGCCCGTCACGGTTTTCCAGCAGGTTCTGCACCGCTTCGCGTACCCTTTCGTTACGTAGGGTGGTTGCGATAAATTTGCCGGAACCGTCCGGCTCATCACCGCCGCTGAAACCGCCCGGCAGTACAATCATTTGGGAGTTGTTAATGCTTTTTATGAGCGCAACCACACTTTGGTCCACATCTTGTGGGGAAAGGTTCCGCATCACCAGAATTTCCGGCCTTGCGCCGGCTTTTTCGAATGCGCGCGCTGTATCTACCTCGCAGTTTGTCCCGGGGAACACCGGGATAATGACGCGGGGTGCCGCTACTTTAATGGCCGGCGCTTTGCTGTTGCGGGATGTGTACAGCGGAATGTCAAACGGCATCGCCGGTGTTTTCGCCTTCGTGGGGAAAACGCCTTCAAGTGTGCCTTGCCAAGCGTGGACAAGTTCTTCCAACGATATTGTTTCATCATTAATTTTAAAGGTTTTATTTGCTGTTGTTCTCCCGAGCTCAATCAATTCGAGCCCGTCAAAACGAGCGTTTTCCGCCGGTTCAACAACAAACGAACCGCACAGCGAGGCAAAAAGATTCGTTTGCCCAAGATTGTCGACAAAATCGAAGCCGAGTGAGTTGCCGAAAGCCATACGGCATACGGCAGCAGCAGCCCCGCCTTCGCGAACGACGGATGCGGCACGTATGCTGCCGTCTGCCACCATTGCGGCAACTTTTTCAAACAACTGCTTTGCTCGCTCCCAGTGTGGCAAAAGTGTATCCTTGTCGACCGGCAGCGGCAATAAAACCACTCTTGAACCGGTTTTCTTAAACGCCGCAGAGCCGGTTTTGCTGGCTTTCGTCATGGCGACGGCAAAGCACACCAGCGTCGGCGGAACATCCAGCTCATTAAAGGAACCGGACATGCTGTCCTTCCCACCGATTGCGGGCACGCCAAAATTCAGCTGCGCGGTAAGCGCACCAAGCAGGGCCGCCGTTGGCTTGCCCCAACGCTCCGGCACATCCCGCAGCCGCTCAAAATATTCCTGCAAGGTCAAACGCGCTTTTAAAGGATTGGCACCGATCGCCGCAAGTTTTGCCAATGCCTCGGTCACCGCATAGGCAGCACCGTGGAAGGGACTCCAGCGGCTCATGCCCGGAATGAAGCCGAAGCTCATTGCGGAGGCGTCATCCGTTTTCCCTGATTCCAGCGGAATCTTCGCACACATCGCGTCTTCGGGGGTTAATTGCGTTTCCCCTGCGAAAGGCATCAATACGGTGCCGGCGCCTATACTTGCGTCAAACCGCTCTGCAAGACCTTTTTGAGAGCATACCTCTAAACGGGCAAGGTTTGCCCTGAGTGCTGCCGCACCGTTTACGTTTTTCAATGCTTTTGGGATGGATATACGATAATTTTCTTCCGCAGTCACCATCGCTATTTTTGCCCTTGCTTGTTGCACAACGCCGTTTGTATTTAAAAAGGCACGGCTGATATTAACAATAGCATTGCCCCGCCAGTGCATGACAAGGCGTGGGCTCGCTGTTACCTCGGCGACAACGGCGGCTTCAAGGTTTTCTTCCTGTGCGAGGGCAATAAAGTGTTGTGCATCCTCGGCGGCAACAACAACCGCCATACGCTCCTGCGATTCCGATATAGCAAGCTCGGTCCCGCC
>JAAYFA010000030.1 GCA_012728445.1 Clostridiales bacterium
CTGATGAATTGGCGCATCGTATCTCTGTCGACACTGACTTTACCTTGTTTGTTGACTCTATCAATAATTTCGCCATGAATTTTGCGTTTTACAACCAGATAGGAATCCACACCCTTGTCAACGGCATCGGTTTGTGAGCCGGCTACACCGCTGCTTTTTTGGCTTTCCATTCTGTTAAGAAGACTCATGCTTACTGCTCCTATTTATATTGTTATGATTTAATAAGAATCCTTTGTGCTATTGCCGTCAATTCCTTAGCAATGGGTGTTTTCGGCATCGCAAGAACAATTGGTTGCCCTTTATTGAGGCATAGGTTTGCGGTTTTTATATCGTTCGTAACAGTACCGAAAACAGGCATTTCAAACATCGTTTCAAAATCTTTGACTTTTATTAAACTGCTAATATTTTTATTGATGATTAATTGTGCTTTATCCCGTTGCTGAATCTGCCCGAGTATTTCAAGGCAAATCTTGGCATTTCTCAATGAAAGAATTTCAAGGTTATAAACCAACATAATCTCGTCACTGTTCTCAATGGCCGCAATTGAAACATCGTTGAATGTAGGCGGTAAATCGACAATGATGAAGTCGTAATATGGGCGCAGGACATCTATTATTGTTTCTATATGCCGTGCGGTTACAAGTTCTGCGAATTCCGCGCTTTTTGGAGCACACAAAACATTGACGCCGGAGCTGTGGACCATTGAAAAAGTTCGGATATTTTCAATCATTATCCCGCCGCGTTCCTGTACGAGTTCAACAATCGTATCTTTCGGCTCCAAGTCCAACAGCAGATTAACATCGCCAAATTGTAAATCGCAGTCAATTAGCATAACTCGTTTGCCTTTTTTCGCCAGTGCCACCGCCGTATTGACAGAAAGCGTCGTTTTGCCGGTGCCGCCCTTGCCGCTAAAAAAACCCATAACTCTTGAACGGGTACGATTACCGAGATTTAAATCGGAAGAGCGCTGCCGTTCAAGT
The DNA here is from genome assembly GCA_012728445.1 of Clostridiales bacterium. Classification (GTDB taxonomy): domain Bacteria; phylum Bacillota; class Clostridia; order Oscillospirales; family Acutalibacteraceae; genus UBA1447. The sequence continues at coordinate 981 of JAAYFA010000030.1, forward strand.
GTTGCGGCAGACACGATGTTTTCCGTAAGCTCCTGTGGCTCAATGAGCATATCCACAACCTGGCGTATCCCAACCTGAGCGGCCTTGTTTACCAGGTCAACACTCATGGAATCCGTCATTAAAATAATGACACAGCCGACAACCGTCAAATAGATGTTTTGAATAAAAGACAACTGCTTTGCATCGACCTCGCCTTTGATTGCACAAAGGATAACATCGGGGAACATGCTTTCAATTTTAAGCATTGCTACGCTGCTAAAATCGGAATACCCCGAAATAACAAAGCTGTCACTCGGCAATTTGTTCTTAACGTGTATTCTTAAATCCATGTCTTCCGTCAAGACTACGACATTGAGTTTTTCCACACAAATACCTCATCCTAAATAATACTGTTGCGTATTTCTGTAAGCTTGTAAGCGATAAAAATTCAGATTGATTATGACGCTATATCGGTTACATTTTCACCTGTGGTAATGGGTTTAAGCACTAGCCTGACAGGTCCCTGAGCAAGGTAGTTAGAAAACTTAATAATCTGCTCTTCACTTAATTTAAAAGTTACTTCAACATAGGCGGTTATGGGTTGCCCATTTGGCGCATCCGCAATTTTATTTGCGGCATTGTTGGCCAGACGCAGCACATATACATCTTGCAAAATAATTTCCGTCTTGTAATTACCTTGCTCATCATTTGATGTAAAAAGCACATCAACATAATCACCACGTGTAATAAAGCCAGCTACCCCTTGTACACTGTCAACCGTTATCGTGTAAGCATACTCCCTGGGTAAAAGTTCGTAGGAAAGAGCTACGTTTACGTTTTTTTCACCTACCGAAATTATTTTGTTCACTAACACCTGTTCCCCCGCCGCGATTGGGTAACGGTTCATTTTGCCGACAACGTCTTCCATTTTAGCGGCAGAACCGGGGACAACAGCCACCGTTGTAAAGAGCTTTACTTCAAACATCTCCGCTGTTAAGATTGTGTTTTCTTTTATCGGCTGAACTGCCACTACTACCGATGATGTTGGCGCATCTTTAATTTTTGTGCTTTTTTGAATTTGCGAGGCAAATAAGTAGGTTGAAATACCGGCAATGATGGCCACAAAGGTGGCGATTAAATATACCTTTTTCATTCGAAAACGCCTTTCTATATCTACAATATATTCTAACTATTCACACTCTTATTCTATATAAAAACTCTGTTTTTGTCAAACAAAAATTATGATTCCACTTTCATTGTTGCTTGCGCTGTTAAAGCCACTCGCTGGTTGTCAACAAATATACCTGTCAAGGGCGTTAACACTTTAACATTTGAAGTTAAGGTAAGCGTTACATCGCCAAGCAAGGGTGTTTGCAAGTTGGAGTAGGTTATTGTTATGGTAATGGGTTTTATTGACGAGGATGCTGTGTTGTTGACTTTGTTTTGGATAAGGGCAATTCTATCTGTCTTGCCCGTGTTCACTATGGCGTACCTTGCTCCTTCGCGGGCACAGTTATTCAATTCCGATTGGTGGTAAAACAGCCAACCAAAATCAATAATGCCGCAAACAAGTATAAGCAGTATGGGCAGAATTAAAGCGAACTCCACCAAAGCTTGCCCTTTTTCATTTTTAAATTTCTTGAGCAAAAGAGCACCCCCATAAACTAAAATACATCAAACAGCAGATTTTCGTTCCTGCTCTTTGATGTTACAATTCAAGAGAACGAATTCTCTGCTGAGCTCATGTTAAAAGTTCGGGAGCAACGCCTGCCGGCATCATTAGCAAGCCTTGCTCCCTCTACTTAAGTTAAGGTTTTTTCACCTGTACTTTGTATGCTTCGGTAGTTTTTCTCTACTCTTGGAAATCGGTTGCCGTTATTAGTTGTTTTCTGCGCTTGCCAGTGCATTGTCAGCTTTTTCGAACATGTTCCGGATTTTGGGGCCGAGGGCTATCAGAGCAATGATTGCAATGATAGAAATAAGACCGACAAGCAGACCGTATTCGACCATACCTTGACCTTCTTCATCTCTGAACCACGATAGTAAGTTTTTCATGAAATAACCTCCTCATTATTTTGTTTTGATGCCATCTTTTGCGAATGAATATTATTAAGATGATTACCCTAACACTGTTAACATTTCGGACATTGGGAAAATCATCGTTAATACAACACCGATAGATAAGTAAGGGCCCATAGCGGTTGCTGTTTTGAGTGTCCCCTTTTTGGTTGCAAGCAAGTACACGAGAAATAGGAGCATAATAATCGCCATAATGACCATTGCCTGGAAAAACAATAAATAGCCTAAGCAGAAACCAATTGTCGCAGAAAACTTGACATCGCCGGCACCAATCAAAATGTTGAACATAGACGGAATTGAGAAGATAAAGAACCCTATCGCTAAACCTACCAGGGGACCCATGACCATGTCAAACACCGAAGAGCCGCGTTCAAAGGAAAGGACTAAAAATATTATTTTCGTGAGCAACAGAATAAGCAAGAGTTCATTCGGAATTTTACGAATTAAATAATCTACCGCTGCAATGTTGAGAACGACGCTTGTGTAAATAAGATACTCAACAGTTTTAAGGCTAACAAGGCTTTTTTCACGCCATATTATCACAAGAAAAAGGAGTGCGTAGACAACAAGCCATGGTATGAGCACTGCGGTCTTTTTAAGTGCGTCTTTCTTTAGAGAATCTGCAGTGCGCTTGGCGATTTGAATAATTGCCAACCTGTAAAACAAGACCCCAGCCAACAAGCCCAGAATTGCACCGGCAATATAATCAAGCACCCGAAAACCTCCAAAAAATTCCATCGAACAATACTTAGTTAACCTAACTTTGGCTATACTTTCCGACAATCTTGCCGAGCTCTTTTATGTGTTTCGTTGTTTCAACAGTATCATGAATTTATACGATTGTCAACACTAATCTCATTTTTTATTACTCCGGGTATAAAAACAGGTTAAACACTTTTTAATAACAAGAAAGACAACCGACTTATATCAGTTGCCTGCCCGAGATACAAAATAATTTGTATGCTTTTCGGAGCTACCCGGCAACTGGCTACCATAGATTTTGCAATCTTTAGGCCCTTTAGTTTTGCGCCCCTGCCTTTAGACAAGTTTGCCGTTCATTTAATTCTTTTGAACTCTGACATAAGTATACTACTCAAATTAGTCTTTGTCAACACAAATTTTGTAAAAATTAATATTTTTTTTATATTATTCACATTGTTGGGATGTGGTGTCGATAATCAAACGGTCTTACTGCACTTCAAGTCAATCCTCAGCGTCCGCCTTTTGCGATATATTTATAGAAAAAAGTGTCAGATGAGTTTATTGTTACAAAATTGTCCTTGTTCATCCCCTCATTGCTCAGTGTTCCAAACTTATCCGCATACATTGATGTGCCGTTTTCAACAGAAATTATCGTTTGATTGAACGTCGCACGGTACTCGACAAAAGGTGTCACCGCTCCAATCATCAGACAAAATACAAGCGGCAATGCTTTTGCTTTTATCGGCAATCCTTTCTTCTTTCTGCCATCGATATTATTCAGAAGATAATCCAGTACATAGACCATAAGCAAAAATAACATAGGTATGGAAGCGCGCATGCAAAAATCCTGTTCGTTGCCCAAGGTTACAAAAGGCACTAATAGTAAACCGACAACGGAGAAGATGAAGTAGGGTTTTTTATAACTGTCCCGCCAAATTAATATCAAGTAGATTACGAATTCCACGGATATAAAAACAAAATATCCTAAACTAAGTGTATTCAAGCCAAACCCACCGGATGAGGTTGCCGAATTGCTTGAATAGAAAAGAAAGTACACCGGAAATATAACTGCAGCGGCGATAAGATTAGGTGTCGAGAATATGTTTTTAAGTACCACCGGGCCTCTGTGTTTTCTGAAAGCATTTATTAGCTCACGTGATGCTTGCAAGACCATTAAAAAGAATAACCCGATAAACGGAATCGGACCATAAGGTAGCAACATCCCACCTAAAAATGCAAAGTGGGTCAAGTTTTTTTCATGTATCAACAAAGAGACTACAAGCCAAGCAGGAACCGCCTGGTTAAACACCCAGGAAAGCTGCGTTGAATTTGAACTGTACTGTAAATAATTCCACCCTTCGATATGTGGACCAACAATGATTTTCGGGTCACCGACTTGAGCTAAAATAAACGGAAATATATCCAACACGCTAAAAACAATTAGAATAGTGGCAA
>JAAYFA010000051.1 GCA_012728445.1 Clostridiales bacterium
ACCGCTGAATTTTCAAAATCAACCCCTTTTTATTCAGTCTTTTATTGAATGTCATATCATATTTTGGAGGGAGAATGCTTTATGAATCGTTCTCGTAACTTATGTAAACAGATATTTTGTGTTTTACTGGTACTTTCGGTTATGGTGGGGCTATCCGTCACGGCGGCGGCAGAGGTATGGATTGCGCCGACAGATAAGAATTACAAGGAGGATGTCTACCACATCCTTGACGAGGAGGATGGCAGGCGCACTATCAATCTGTTTTTGAGCAATTTCAGCGAAGCAAATCTGTTAGCCTATGACGCGACAACCGCTACCGATGGCGAAGCGCTCAAGACCCTGTTCAAGCATTTTGAGCTCAACGCCCCAAATTATTCGGGCGTTACCGTAGGAAGTGATGGGGGCAGTGGCAAAGTGATGGTCATCACGCAAAACACCATTGAAAAAGCGGCAAAAAACATGTTCGGCCTTGCTTTCACCAAGCATCCCGTTGCCGACTTCAAAGGGTACGAAGACGGCAGCTACGTTGTTACCGCCAACGGAGCGGGTTCGCCTTTAAAGGTGCTGTCCATCGCCAAACATGTTGAATACCGTGGCGACAATGTGTATGAGACAGTTTTTACCATTTACAAAACCGAAGCGAACATCGAGAACTATTATTCCTATGAGTCAATGCTTGCAAATGAAACGCCGGCGCTTAAAGCAATCGGCGAAGGCACTGCGAAGTTTAATTACGTGGGCGGGGATGGCATCACAGCGTTTCGGCTGACCGGGTACAGTCTGAGGGAAATGAACAAGGCCGAGCTTGTTTACACCAATCCAAATGAACCATCTGTCCTTTCGGCTATCCCGACAACTGAGGAAACGTTTACCGAGCAAGCGCAAAATGACACGACAACAAATACCGTGGACACAGAGACCACGATCTCCGACAAAGCGGTGATAAATGAAGTGAAGGATAAAGCGGATTTAGACCGGCTGATTTATGTAACTGTGTTTGTTGTGGTTGCCGCTGTAGCTGCTACAGTAATCATTGTTGCCGTTTATCGGAAGAAGAAAGAAAAAACTACCGAGTAAAAACGATCTGTTCTTTGTAGCAAAATGAAAATATATGGCGCACACGCCCGCTTGTTTCTTGAAAGCAGGAGTGTGCGCCATCTTGTTAAACTTTCTCGGATTCAAATTATTCTGCCGGCAATTGCATTTTAAGCAAGAGAGGAATCTCAAGCTTGTCGGTGGCAACAACTTACTGTGTGAAAAATCAGAAAAACCCGTTCATCGCCGCTCCGCAAAGGTTGACGATTCCGGGCTCTTAAGGTATAATATTATACTAAGGTAATTCTGCCTTAAACTTTTTCCCACTGGAGATGATTTTATGAAAAAGACGGAAATTAACACCCTTTCAATGCCCATCGTGGCACTGCGAGGTTTGGTCATATTCCCCGATATGCGCCTGCACTTTGATGTTGGCCGCAAAAAATCCGTAACGGCGCTAAAAGCCGCTATGACCGGCAATCAAGAAGTTTTTCTGGTCGCGCAAAATGATATTATCGATGATGACCCGGATGTAAAAGGCCTGTATAAAACCGGTGTTGTTGCCAAAGTTAAACAGGTGCTAAAATTGCAGGGCAGCGACAATGTGCGCGTAGCGGTCGAAGGCATCTACAGGGCAAAAATTGTGGGCGACATTGAGATGAAACCTTATCTGCGCGGCAATGTAAAGCCCTGTGGGGACACAAAGATCAAACCGGCAGACGCCGAGTATACGGAAGCCCTTGTGCGCCACGCCAAAGACATTTTTAACGACTACTCCGTAGCCGCGCCGCAGCTGCCGCCGGATTTGATTTTAGCCGTTATTGCGGAAAAAAGGCCGGGGGAACTGGCCGACTTTATTGCCGGCAACATTGTGTTGGATTATGCCGACAGACAGACGATTTTGGACAACCTCAACCCCGTCAAAAGGCTTGAGATGCTTTGCGTACTGCTGGAGCGGGAAAGCAAGCTCTTGCAGCTTGAAGACGATATCCATGCCCATGTGCAAGAGCAGATTGACCAAAACCAACGGGAATATTATTTGCGTGAGCAGCTCAAAGCAATTTCCGGTGAGCTCAATGAGGGCGGTTCGCAAGAAAGCGATGCGCTCAATTACCGGGAACAAATAGAAAAGCTACAGCTTGACGAAGCGTCGAGCACGAAGCTCTTGCGGGAATGTGACCGACTGGAGCGGATTTCGCCGCAATCGCCGGAATCCGGTGTGATACGCAATTACCTTGAAACATGCCTTTCACTGCCGTGGAACAAACTGACCACGGACAAACTGGATTTGGTGAGCGCGCGCAAAGTGCTGGACAAAGACCATTACGGGCTTGAAAAAGTAAAAGACAGAATTATAGAAATGCTGGCCGTGCGTAAGCTTTCTCCGGATATAAAAGGGCAGATCATTTGCCTCGTGGGACCGCCGGGTGTTGGCAAAACGTCCGTCGCGCGTTCGGTTGCCCGCGCAATGGGGCGCAAATATTTCCGTATTTCCCTTGGCGGCGTCCACGACGAGGCGGAGATTAGGGGCCACCGCAAAACCTACATCGGCTCCATGCCCGGGCGCATTATCAATGCCATGCAGCAGGTTGGTACGAGCAATCCGCTTATCCTGCTGGACGAAGTGGATAAACTCAGCAAAAGCTACAACGGCGACCCGTCCTCGGCACTCCTTGAGGTACTGGACCCGGAGCAAAACTTTTCCTTCCGTGACCACTATATCGAACTGCCGTTTGATTTGAGCCGAGTGCTCTTTATCACAACCGCCAATATGCAAGATACCATACCCGCGCCGCTGCTCGACAGGATGGAGATTATTGAACTTGGCAGCTACACCCACGAGGAAAAATTCAATATTGCAAAAAATCATCTTCTCCCCAAACAGGCAAAACGCCATGGTCTCAACGGCAGAACTTTTCGGATGACGGACGATGCCTTGCATCTTTTAATTGATGGTTACACCAAAGAAGCGGGCGTGCGTAAACTGGAGCAGCAAATTGCCGCTATCTTCCGCAAATCCGCAGTCAGGAT
>JAAYFA010000139.1 GCA_012728445.1 Clostridiales bacterium
ACATCGAATAGCCCCTATCGACAGCTCATATAAACAAACTATCGCTCAAAGGGTTAATAACCGAAATACTTGGTCTCATACGCCGAAAAGAGCTGTTTGTAGCGCCGTGCCGCATCCGGATCATTGTCCAACCCATGCCCGGAATTAGGGAACGAAATCAGCTCACAAGCCACTCCTAGGGCGGTAAAGGCGTTGTAGACATCAAGCCCCTGTGAATACAGCACAACGTCATCCTTTTGCCCGTGTGCAACGATAGTGGGCGGTGAATCTTTTGTGATATAGGTGACGGGTGATGCTGCTTTCAATGTCTCCGACAAATCGTTAAAAGTTGTTATATCCAGCTTTTCCCCGATAAGGCCCGATAAAACGGCATAGACCCATACCGGGTCGCCGCTTTTTTCCGCCACATTGATGTCAAGGAGGTTAGACGGCCCGCACAGGTTGCCACAAAAGGCGATTTTAATGGGTGCAATATCCTGATTTTTATAGGAATACAGCATCGCTAAATGTGCACCGGCCGACGCGCCTGTCAAGGCCGCTTTGCTCAAAGAAATGCCGTTATCAGCGGCTGTCGATTTCACGGTTTCCATTGCTGACGTGATATCTTCCAGCATATCCACCCATGTCGCACCCTCGTCAAGCATTCTGTAATTGATAGTCGCCGCAGCATATCCGTTTTTCACCTCACGTAAACAATCGACATCATATCCACTTTTGTCGCCACCGCTCCACGCACCGCCGTGAATATAAATAACCACCGCCGTACATTTTGACTTGTTAGACCTCGGCAGATAGATGTCGACTTTTTGAGCGTTCGACTCGCCGTAACTCACATCTTCCAGCTTTTTAATGCCGCGATTAAACACCGCCAAGGCGGCGGCTGCCGCTGCCGACACAGTTAGAAGAATAAATCCGCTTTTTTTATAAAATGATTTCATTGTTTCTCCTCCGATTATTATGAGTATACACAAAATACTTGTTTGTATTATATTATCATTTGAAACAACGCATTGCAAGTGATAAAAGTCGAAAAACCGGCGCTGGCATTGCTGCCTGCGCCGGTTGATGCTTGATTGGATTGTATTATTCGGTGACCTTGATAACAACGCCCGAACCAACTGTACGGCCGCCTTCGCGGATAGCGAAACGGAGGCCTTCTTCGATGGCGATAGGTGTGATTAGTTCAACGTCCATTTCGATGTTGTCGCCGGGCATACACATTTCGACACCACCGTCAAGGCTGACAACGCCCGTTACGTCTGTTGTTCTGAAATAGAACTGCGGACGATAATTGTTGAAGAACGGTGTATGACGGCCGCCTTCTTCCTTGCTCAATACATAAACCTGACCACGGAACTTAGTCCTTGGATGTATAGAGCCGGGTTTTGCAAGTACCTGGCCGCGCTGAATCTCGTCTCTCTGCACACCACGGAGCAGGGCACCGATATTGTCGCCGGCTTCTGCATAGTCGAGGGTTTTTCTGAACATTTCGATACCGGTGCAGACAGCTTTACGTCTTTCTTCTGTCATGCCGACGATTTCAATTTCTTCACTTGTTTTAAGCTGACCGCGCTCAACTCTGCCTGTAGCAACTGTGCCACGGCCTGTGATCGTCATAACGTCTTCAACAGGCATCAAGAAAGGAAGGTCTGCTTTGCGGTCCGGTGTGGGAATAAAGCTGTCAACTGCGGCCATCAGTTCCCAGATGCATTCGAGTTCCGGCGCGTGGGGGTCGGTACCGGAGTATTCGAGAGCCTTCAACGCTGAACCACGGATAATCGGCGTATCGTCGCCGGGGAATTCGTAGTTGTCAAGTGTTTCACGAATTTCCATCTCAACGAGTTCAAGGAGTTCTTCGTCATCGACTTGGTCGCACTTGTTCATAAAGATAACGATTGACGGCACGCCAACTTGGCGGGCCAACAGAAGATGCTCTTTTGTTTGTGCCATAGGACCATCTGTTGCGGCGATAACCAGTATTGCGCCATCCATTTGCGCAGCACCTGTAATCATATTTTTAATATAGTCGGCATGCCCCGGGCAATCGACATGAGCATAGTGACGATTTTCCGTTTCGTACTCAACATGAGAGGTGTTGATCGTGATCCCACGTGCTTTCTCTTCCGGAGCCTTGTCAATACTTGCATAATCCATGTAGCTAACCTTGTCGCTGCCCATAGCGAGGGTCTTTGTGATAGCCGCGGTGTGCGTTGTTTTGCCGTGGTCCACGTGACCGATTGTGCCGATGTTCACATGTGGTTTGTTTCTTTCAAATTTTGCTTTTCCCATTTGTTTTTCCTCCTTAATTAGAACAATAATTATCATTATTACTATAACATGCCGATGTATAGGGACATTCTATCAAGTCCCAACATAAATATCAAGTTCTTTTTATAAAAACTTAAATAGCATGTTATTTTTCGGTAACGATTGTCTCGGCAATAGATTTTGGAACCTCCGTATAATGGCTTGGTTCCATGGCATACTGCCCTCTGCCCTGTGTTTTTGAACGCAACGTAGTGGCATAACCGAACATGGTTGAAAGAGGAATAAGTGCACTGATTTGCACTGCGCCTGCTCTCGTTTCCGTATTCTGTATTTGACCACGGCGGGCGTTGATGTCGCCGATGACGTCGCCCATATAATCGTCCGGTACAATGACTGTCACCTTCATAATTGGCTCCATCAGAACCGGTGCAGCCTTGCGCATAGCTTCCTTAAAAGCCATAGAGGCAGCAATTTTAAACGCAAGCTCCGATGAGTCAACCTCGTGGTAAGAACCATCGTACAGTGTTACTTTAACATCCACAACATTGAACCCGGCAAGTACACCGGAAAGCATGGCGCCTTTGATGCCTGCCTCAATGGGGTTGATGTATTCCTTGGGTATGACGCCGCCCACGATGCCGTTAACAAACTCGAATCCCTTTTCAGGGTTGGG
>JAAYFA010000126.1 GCA_012728445.1 Clostridiales bacterium
ATCTCACTCCAATGAATTTTTCTGCTTTTTGAGTTTAACAAAAGCATGTTGTCATGTCAATGACGACAAGAGTAATCGCGACGGATTAACAAAAATTATTATATGTTAATTGTAAAACTTGAATATTTGTGATATAATAACACCGTTTAAGGGGGTATAATAATGGAAAACTCAATGCTGTACTTTTGGATTGCCGCCTTTGTTTTTCTTGTTGTTGTTGAAGCCTCAACAGCGCAGCTGGTTACTATTTGGTTTGCCGTCGGTGCTTTAGGGGCACTCATTGCCAATGTTTTAAATGCGCAGGATTGGTTGCAGTGGGTTGTTTTTGTTCTTGTATCTTTTATAACCCTAATCGCAACGCGTCCCCTTGTTAAAAAATTTACCAAAAAAAAGATTCAACCGACAAATGCCGACCGAAACATCGGTGCGCAGGCATTGGTGCTCGAAGATATAGACAATACGCTCGGCAAAGGTTCTGTCAATGTGAAAGGTGTAACTTGGACTGCCCGATCGTTAGACGGCAGCCTTATTGAAAAGGGCACTATGGTTATCGTTGATAAGATAGAAGGCGTCAAACTTATCGTTACCAAAGAATAAACATCTGAATAGTATCATTAATTTAGGAGGAAAAAAATTATGTTGTATGTTTTTATCGGTCTGGCCTTGTTTGTAGTGGTTGTACTCGCAGCAAACATCAAAATCGTTCCCCAATCGAAAGCTTATGTTATTGAGCGCCTGGGCGCTTACAACACAACCTGGCAGACAGGCCTTCATGTGAAAATCCCCTTGTTGGACAAGGTGTCAAAAATCGTTTCTTTAAAAGAGCAAGTCGTGGATTTTCCACCCCAACCCGTTATTACCGGCGATAACGTTACTATGCAGATTGACTCGATCATCTTCTTCCAAATAACTGACCCAAAGCTTTACACATACGGTGTTGAGCGACCGTTATCGGCAATTGAAAACCTCAGCGCAACTACCCTGCGTAACATCATCGGCGAAATGGAGCTGGACCACACCTTGACATCGCGCGATACGATCAATGCAAAGATCCGCGTTATTCTTGATGAAGCAACTGATCCATGGGGCATAAAGGTCAACCGTGTTGAACTAAAAAATATAATGCCCCCAACTGAAATACAGGATGCTATGGAAAAGCAGATGAAAGCTGAACGCATGCGTCGCGAAATAATCCTTCGATCCGAAGGTGAAAAAGCCAGTAAGATTCTGGTTGCCGAAGGTGAAAAAGGCAGCCAAATTCTATATGCCGAAGGCGCAAAACAAGCAGCAATCCTACAAGCCGAAGCTGAGAAAGAGAAAAGAATCCGCGAAGCAGAAGGTGAGGCAGAAGCGATTATCACCATCCAGACAGCCAACGCTCAAGCGATTGAAATGATTAACTCTGTTAACCCGGGCGAAGGATTTCTTGCACTCAAGAGCTTGGAAGCCTTTATGAAAGCGGCCGATGGTCAAGCTACAAAGATTATTATCCCAAGTGAAATACAATCCTTGGCAGGACTCGCAACCAGCATGAAAGAAGTTTTGGCAACAAAATAATAATTCTTGCAACTATTTGCAATGCCCGCAGAAAATTCTGCGGGCATTTTTCTATGACATTATATTTGCTAGACGATTATATCACCGACACCATTAAAGACGTAGGTCGGGATGTAAGGAAACTCGTTCATTGATTCCTTGCTCGTAACACCGCTCAAAACCAAGACCGTGTCAATCCCCGACTCTATTCCGGCAACAATATCCGTGTCCATCCGATCTCCTATGATGACCGTTTCCGCGCTTGCACAGTCCATCATTTTCCTTGCCTCCCTTAACATAAGAGGGTTTGGCTTGCCAATAAAATAGGCTTGCTTACCGGTGGCCAATTCAATTGGAGAAATAAGTGCACGTGTTGCCGGCACAATCCCTTTCTCTGTCGGTCCGGTCAAGTCGGGATTTGTGCCGATTAGCTTTGCGCCTTTCAAAACAAGATGAACTGCACGTTCAATTTTTTCGTAATTATACGTTCGTGTCTCCCCTACAATTACATAATCAGGGTTTACATCATTCATTGAGAAACCGGCGTCATAAAGCGCATTCGTAAGACCGGCCTCGCCGATTACGTAAGCACTACCGCGTGGACACTGTCTTTTTAAAAAACTTGCGGTGGCTAATGCGCTTGTATAAAAATGTTCTTTTGACACATTCAGACCCAGTCTTTTTAACTTTTGTCCCAATTCTCTGGGCGAACGTTCAGAGCTGTTTGTTAAAAAGACGAACTTCTTATTTTCATCGGTAAGCCAGTTAACAAAGTCCACCACACCATCCAGTAGTTTATTGCCGTGGTAGATAACGCCATCCATGTCACAAATAAATGCTTTTTTGTCGGTTAGTTCGCTCACTTATAAGTCCTCTGCTTTCAACGTAATAATAATTTTTACTCACAATATTTTATTTTATTGTTTCGCCTGTCTGAGATATAGATTATAGTTTTTTGACAAGCACTTTGTCAAGTTTATGCTTGAATGATAAATACAGGAAGTTAAATTTTCAAATCGCGTTTTCTATAAAAATGGTATGTAGAATAAATGCACACTGTCAATAATAATATTGATAAGATGGGATAAGCCGCTTCGTATCCTTCTATAAGGATATCCTTTGCGTCAAAGTATTTAAAGACTGTAATATATCTTAACGGCGCTAACTTCTCAGATAGATCTACCACAACAGAAAGCATAAACATAAACAGCAAAACACCGGTTGCCGCCGCTGAGGAAAGCTTGGGTTTGCTAATAACAGCGGCGAAAAACGAACCCACAGCAAGAAACAACATTTGAATAGCCAGTAAGGAAGCCATAAGCTTCCAAAGTCCGTCAGAAAAGAGAGTTCCATTTGCATAATAGGAAAGCATCGCATAAGATGAAACCGAAGTTGCGACATTAAAAACAAGTACGATGGTTCCGGCGGCAAACATTTTTGATGTGATAATGTTCGCTCTTGAAATTGGTTTAACCATCAAAAATTCGGCAGTTTTGTCGCGTTCTTCCTTTGAAATGATTCCCGCGCCGAGCATAGTCGCATGTATAGCTGCCATTAATGCAAGATAGATAAACAGTACACCAAAATAATCCAAAACATTTGACAAGTCGAATACCCCGACGCCAAAAAGCTTCTGTAATGATTGAGGCATTTTATCCATCATTTCATTGAAGCCCCCCGCTCCGGCACCCATTCCGGCAGAATACTTCCCCATCCCGCCCGCAACCAAAAGAGCCATTGAAACCGACCAGATAATCAACGATTTCCGATGCGCTTTGAGTTCTCTTCTATAAATATTCATTAAATCTTTACCCCCTAAACGGCGTGTATATCTCTGCGTTTAAAAATAGCGTAGCTTGCGATTAACGCCGCCACAATGATTGCTAACCCTAATACTATATAGACCGTCTCATACTTACCTTGTGCTAAAATAGTCTCTGTTTTGAAATATTGGAAGGGTGTAACATAGCGCAGCTTATCGTCTGCGGAGGTAACCGCAAATGCGGAAATGGCAAAGAATGCGAAGACAAGACCCAGAGAAACAGGTAAGACCGTCTTAATTTTCTTTGCCAAAACGGAGATTATCAACCCAATTGAAAAGAATATGAGTTGTGAGAAGAACAAGGAGGCGTTTATAAGTAAAAATTCCGTCAACGCAAAATTTCCGTCGGACATGGAAACAACAAATACGGCTGAAACCGCAGAATACACCGCATTCGTCATAACAAATATTGTCAGCGACGAAAGTAGTTTTGAAGTCAATATTCTTACTCTTGAAACGGGCTTTGTTAAAAGAAAGTCCGCCGTTCTCTCTCTTTCCTCTTTTGAAACGATGCCGATGCCCAAGTTCATTGCTTGGATTGCTCCAAAAAGCAAGGTATAGGTAAAAGCAAAAGTATAATAACCGATGGATGTATTGAAATTTTCAGCGACAATCCCCATCATTGCCTTCATTACCGGAGGAAAGCTATCCATCATTTTCACAAAGAGTTCCATCTCGGATTTCATCATCGGGAAAAACGCCATAATCATGGCAACAAGTCCGCACAAGGTAATGATCCAAATAAAAGCTATTTTATAGTTGGCCTTCAGCTCATGCTTATAGATATTCATCTGCACTATGCCTCCTTGTTCGAGTAATAGTGCAGGAATATTTCCTCTAAATCCGGCTCATCAATCCACAAGTTAGAAAGTGCAATGCCGGAAAGTTTAAGGGTCATGGCATTGATGTCGCCTTTGTAAATAAAACTATACGTTTCGCCTTCCAGCTTAAAGTCATTTACACCGTCTATCTCAAAATAACCACCGGGCAGTTCCCCGTTGATTTCAAACTCTATTCGTTTGTAGCTGTGCTCTTGGAGTGTCGCTATTTTTTCAAGCTTAATAATCGTGCCATCTTTAATGATAGCAACACGGTCACACAGTCGCTGGACTTCGCTCAAAATATGGGAGGACATCAGTATGGTTGCTCCCCGCTTGTTCTCCTCTTGCAGAAGGTTGAAAAAGGTCTGCTGCATTAACGGCTCCAACCCAGAAGTCGGCTCGTCCAAAATAATAAGATCCGGCGAGTGAAGCAAACCCTGAACAATGCCAACCTTCTTTTTGTTGCCATAAGAAAGGTCGTCTATTTTCCTGGTTAAATCCAAATCTAATAGTCCGGCGAGCTCTTTGATTCGCCGCCTGCAGTCTTTTTTATAAAAGCTCGCCGAGTAGTTCAGCAAATCCTTTACCTTCATCCCATCATAATAAAACACTTCACTCGGCAGGTAGCCGACACGCTTGGCAATTTCCGGCGCTTGCTTGATACAGTTCATCCCAAAGATCTTTGCTTCGCCCGAAGTCGGGTAAATCAAAGCAAGAATGGTGCGTATGGTCGTTGACTTACCGGCACCGTTGGGCCCGATAAACCCAAAAATTTCGCCTTCCTCTACACTGAAGGTGACATTTTCGATTCCTTTTGTCTTGCCGTAGTACTTTGTGAGGTTGTTGATTTCAATAGCGTTTGCCATGATGTTCTACCTCCTATTTCTTTGCCCTAAATAAAGTCTATCTATTAAGCATTTTATATCACATAATTTGTAATTGCAATATTATAAGCC
>JAAYFA010000267.1 GCA_012728445.1 Clostridiales bacterium
GCAGAATAATCCCAGATATACAGACGATTACAAACCTGCTTCCACTCCCGCAAATCCTCGGCAAAGCTGTTGCCCGACGGACTTTTTCCGCCATTGGACACATGGCATTCGGCTATGGGGTGCAGTTCACAGCACTCAATACTGCAAAGTCGAATAGTCACATTATGCCGCGGGCGTACAATTTTGGGTGCTTTACGGCTATATGTGTAAGCGAGCGTATCAATAAGCACATGAGGGTAATCCTTTTCAATATCTTTTGCCACGGCGTTAACGAAATGCAAAAGGCTGCCCATTTGACTTTCCTCTTTGGCATCCAAAGCGGCGCAGGCCGGGCAAGTGCAATAATTATCCCAGTCATTCTGAGAAACGGAAAAGATTGTCGCGTCCGGCTGCTCTTTAATCCATTGTCGGACTTTTTCAACGGTAATTTTCAAAACATCCGGATTTGTCAAACAAAGCTGTGAATTTTCCGCCACGCGCTTGCCATCAAGCGAGGAATAATACTCCGGATGGCTTTCACCATAGACAGATGGCGGCACCAGTGCGTTAAATGTGTGAACAAATGCACCGTATTTGATATGACCGCCCTTTTCAACAGGGATCTGTGCGGATGAGCCATTGCAACGATTGTGCAAAGCCCACTCGTGACCGGACTGAAAGATTTCCGCAAAATACGGTTCACGGTATTCCAATGCCGGTGACTCCATACGGGAGATTTCCGGTAAAATCAACACGCTTTTCTTCGGGATATGTGTAACATCCGGCGTAAACCAACGACAACCAAAGTATTCCTCCAAAAGGATATAAACACCGTAAAGTGTGCCGCGCGGCCGTCCGCCGGCAATAACAACATTGCCCGTACCCGCCTTTAAGATAAAATCCTCCCCACCTTGTTGATGAGGGCCAACCTTGTCGTAGGCCATATCTTTGCGATTGGTATAGCCGATTAAGACTTCCGGACCCGTTTGTGGTTTTGAATCATCCTTCAGCGGCAAGGAGACGCCCGTTATTTCTTCCACATAGCGACAGAACTCGCCCGCGGCAAAGCGTTCGCAATCTGTCGCATCTTGAGCATACACCACGGAAAATTCGGATTGCCCGTTGGAAACCAACTTTGTCTGCATTTGAATGCCCCCCTCTTTCAATGACATGGTTGACGGTTCTATGATTTTAACCTTTATCCCCCTGCTAATGGGCTGCTTACTTTTTTGATTCCCATGTTAAAGCCGGCTCGATAATTTTGCAAGCTTTATCACCTGTACGCACAATTATATCATAGCGTAATACGTCATTCAAGATGAATGTTATCCCTTCGGTATGATGTAAATCCTAATACGCCACAGCGTATATCCGCTTACTATATCCCAAGCCATTTTGAAGGTGCAAAAGAAAAGAACCTACCGATTTCTCGATAAGTTCTTTGCATCTTACAAGTTGTAGACTTTCGGTGTAATCGCTTAACTTTAATACAATTTATTTGTTACACCCCTTTTTTGTTCAAAAGGGGTGCAAGCTCAAAATCAGGGGCCATCCTTCAAAATCTAATATTCATTGAATCATTCCGAAACGAATACCGATTGGCTTTCTATGCTCCCCATATAATCGCCTGTACCTGTCACAATTACAGCAATCGATTCCCCAATATCTGCAGGATCAACAGAGTAGGTACTGCCAACACCTATTTGCATACCGTCCAATACCCATCTGTAAGACAGTGAAGCGCCGGCAGGGACCAAGTTGGAAATATCCACCGTTAAAGTATTGCCAACCTTGGGCTCACCTGTAATCACTACTTCACCCGAAATCGTTCCTCTGTCTGTTGTCACAGACAAAGCAGCACTTGGAGGGCTTGCGTAGTGCGTATTTGTCTGCGCTGTACGGGTGTAAAATTTATATGTTGTATTCGGATTCAGGCCTGTAAAGTCAGCGTCTGTCTGCCATTCGCCGCCTGCAATCTTATATTCCTGCCCGACGACAGTATTGAGCGTGATGGAATTTGCCGTTTTCGTCTTATAAATTGGTGCCGAAGGCGCAGCAACATCCGCTTTTTCAGGTATGATAACTGCGCTTGTTATGCTGCCTTCATAAACACCCGTACCTGTTATTGTAACGCTAAGGGGCTGACCAATATCTTCAGCAGTTATCGTATAAGTATTTTCATTTCCAATAACCGCATCGCCACGTTTCCATAAATAGGTAAGGGTTGCGTCGCTTGGGTCTATGTTTGAAGTGTTTGCTGTCAATACTTCTCCGTATTTAGCTGTTCCGGCCATAGTAACCGTTCCGCTGATAACTGCAGATGTAGCCACTACCGATTCACTTCGAACACTGCCGGAAAAACCACCGAAGCCCGTTACTGTTACAGTAATCGATTTGCCAATATCATCGGCAGTTACGATATATGTTTTATCGGTGCCAATAACTGCTCCGCTGCGCTTCCACACATAGTTAAGTGTTGCGTTGGTCGGGGTTATAGTTGAGGTATCCGCCGTTAAAGTGTTGCCAAATTTGGTCAAGCCGGAAATAAGGACCGTACCGGTAACTTTTTTTATTCCCGCCCCTATCCCCGTCAACTGGTTAACAAAGGAAATATGGTTTTCAGTATCAACTGTGATGCCGGCATCGATACTGTCAATGATTCCATCACCGTTTAGGTCACCGGCTTTTATGGTTGCAGCGTCCGCTACCGGGTCCCAACTAATTATGTAGTTTTCATAATCAACTGTTAAGCCTGCATCAGTACTATCGATGTTGCCGTCACCGTTGACATCGCCGTAGATGATTATAGTATAACTTTCGACCGTTTCTTCACCTAACTTCACATTTACAAGGGTGCCCGTGCCGAAGCCGGCCGTTGACGGAATACATTCCAATTCGTAACCTTGCGCAACATCCACATAATCATCCAAGGAGGTTATTCCCGGGTCCAAACCGTAAATAAAATTGTTTAAACCGTTTATCATACAGTTTGAACCGACTTTAGATGTGAAGATGTCAGATGTCAGATTTAATTTAAAAGCGGGACGAGCACCATGATATGTGCGGCGGACACTGTAGCTGAGGCTGTAGACACCGCCATCACCGTCGACGACGCCGGCATTGCCTGGATTGCTGCCGGGCGACCGCAACCACCAGTGGCTATTTCCTAAATAAGGATTACTATTATACACATAAAGTCCGTTGCTTTTTGAAAAGTCCGTGCCCTGTGCAATGCGGGCAGTATCACTGCCTGTGCTTGAACTAAAGCCATAAGACGGGTTCATTGTCTCAGCATAGGAGAGCAGAAACAATTTGTCACTTGTGTTGTTGCCGCCTGCTGTACCGTACCAAGGATTATTGGCATTGATAACGGTACTTGTTTTAATTTTTGATCGTTCCGTTGAACTAAAAGCAGTGTTATAGAAATCACCATTTAACCATGTCCGCATGGTGCA
Organism: Clostridiales bacterium; assembly: GCA_012728445.1. Lineage (GTDB taxonomy): Bacteria > Bacillota > Clostridia > Oscillospirales > Acutalibacteraceae > UBA1447. Next base: position 3,435 of record JAAYFA010000267.1, read on the forward strand.
GTTTTCCCATGTAACATTCGTTTGCGCCTGATTATATGCCTTTGAATCTAATATTTTATCCGCCATGACAAAAAGTTCTCCGTTGGTATTGGATAGAACACGCCATTGCAATGGCTCGAATTTGAACCAATAAACGGTGTTGATATAGTAGCCGTTATCGTCCTGAAAGCTATTTGAAGCATTTGGAGTGCATGTGGTGTAATTTGGCGTGTACTGTGTAAAATAAACCCGTTTGTATTTTGAATTGCCGTAGGTTACGGTATTGTCGCCTTGCAGCGTTTGGGCGTTAAGATTAGTGATTAAGGCGGAGTCGGTCACCTTTGTTTGAGGGTAGGAGCCGTAGGTGATTATGCTGCCTGTTGTTATGGTGCTTTGCGTTGAAGCGTTTGTGGCAGATGCGGTCAGCGCACCAACAGGTGCCATGGAAACGACCATAATAATCGCCAACAAAGCACCAAGCAGCCTTTTAGAAATCTGTTTCATCCTTTTTGTCCTCCTTGAAATTTTATAACATAGCATGTTCGTTCGCAAATTATTTCTTATAGTATACCACCCATAATGCGCAGAAGCAATAAATATTTCGTTTGCGAAAATCGCCTTTCAAAAACGAGTATCCCAAAAAATAATACGATACTCAAAAAAAAGGTAGAACCGACGAAGTTAGTGATATGTTGCCCGGCAACATGATATATTTGCTGCGGCAAATGTGAACTATCGCCTGCGGGCGATGTGATATGATATAAATCCCCACGCACCGCAGTGCATATCACCGGCGCAGCCGATACCGCGCACGTAGTGTATATCACAAATCCGGCAGGATTTATATCGTTGAAAAAAAGCACTTCCGAAGAAGTGCTTTTTTTCTGGTGCCGGTGACCGGACTTGAACCGGTACGGTGTTGCCACCGAGGGATTTTAAGTCCCTTGCGTCTGCCGATTTCGCCACACCGACTTGTTTTTAGTATTGAAAAGCATTGTTATTATAAGATATGGGCCTTCACTTGTCAATAATATCCGGATGTTTTTATTAAAGTTTTGCGTTAAATGTAATTATGTTCTTTTGAGAGCATCATGTCTTTCACCTTCATGAGCCTGGTTGTCGTGCTGCGCTCGTTTTCGTCAAGCTTCATGGTGATATATTTAATGGTTTCCTCATACTGCGGTATCATCACATGCTCCAGAGCATTTACTCTGCGGCGTGTTTTTTCAATTTCCGCCGCCATGAGCTGACAGGACTTTTCCACCTCGGCTAAGCGGAACATCTGCGGCATGATATCCGAAAGAGCTTTAACGGCAACATCTAAATCGCTTGATGTAAACGCAAAACCATAGGAGTAAATATCGTTTTCATCTGCTGTTTTAAGTTTTGTATCGAAATGCGGAATCAAAACGCTCATGACATTTTGCTCGGTCACTTCAAGGCTCATCTCTTGCGTTGGTAACATCAGGGCGACATCCAAGGTTTTGTCACTCATGACGGAACGGGCGACGGACATATGGGCATTGGCCTGCGAAATACCTTTTTCCACCGCGCGGCGCAAGAGCTTGTTTTCGCGCACCAATTCAAGGAAACGGCGCATGAGTTCGTCGCGCTTATCCTTTAAGAGCTTGTGTCCCCTTCGGGCGGTAACAAGCTTGCGTTTTAAGTTTGTTAACTCCATACGAGTCGGGTTAACGTTTATCATCATAATTATTCGTCACACTTTTCCGTAATACTCGTCCAACAGTTTATCGCTGATTCTTTTGAGTTCGCTTCTGGGTAATATGGCAAGGAGCTTCCACCCCAGGTCAAGCGTTTCCTCAATGCTGCGGTTTGTTTCAAACCCTTGCGAAACATACGTTTTTTCAAATTCATCGGCAAAGTTGGCGTACAGTAAGTCCATTTCCGTCAGCGCCGCTTCGCCGAGAATGACCATGAGCTCCTTAGCGTCCTTGCCTCGTGCATAAGCGGAAAAGAGCTGGTTCATGGTGTCCGAGTGGTCTAACCTGGTTTTTCCGTCGCCGATGCCTTTATCTTTAAGGCGTGAAAGAGATGGCAGGACATCTATGGGGGGCGTAATTCCGTTGCGGTTAAGCTGACGGCTCAAGATTATTTGTCCTTCGGTAATATAGCCTGTCAAGTCCGGTATGGGGTGCGTTTTGTCGTCTTCCGGCATTGTTAGGATGGGGATCATGGTGATGCTCCCCTCTTTACCTTTTTGTCGCCCGGCACGCTCGTAGATAGACGCAAGGTCGGTATACATATAGCCGGGGTAACCTCTGCGCCCGGGCACCTCTTTCCTTGCGGCGGAAACTTCACGCAGTGCGTCTGCATAGTTGGTTATATCGGTCATAATGACCAAGACATGCATCCCTTTTTCAAAAGCCAAAAATTCCGCTGCTGTGAGCGCCATTTTTGGTGTTGCAATTCTTTCAATAGCAGGGTCATTGGCAAGGTTTGAGAACATAACGGTTCTGTCAATCGCACCGGTGCTGCGAAAACTTTCAACAAAATAGTTGGATTCTTCGAAAGTAATCCCTATTGCGGCAAAAACAACCGCGAACTGCTCATCGGCACCCCTGACTTTTGCCTGGCGGGCTATTTGTGCGGCAAGCTGAGCGTGGGGCAACCCCGACCCGGAAAATATAGGCAGTTTTTGTCCACGTACAAGGGTATTTAACCCATCAATTGCAGAAACACCTGTTTGAATAAACTCTTGCGGATAATTACGCGCTGCCGGATTCATCGGCCGACCGTTTATATCCATGCGTTTTTCGGGGATCAATTCGGGGCCGTCATCAATGGGGCGGCCAAGCCCGTCAAATACTCTGCCGAGCATATCGGTTGAAACACCGAGTTCCATCTGCCTGCCGAGGAAACGCACTTTGCTGTTGGCAAGGTTGATACCCGCGGAGCTTTCAAAAAGCTGAACGAGCACGTTTGTACCATTAATTTCGAGCACACGGCAACGGTATCTTTCGCCGTTTGCAAGCTCAATTTCACCGAGTTCATTAAATTTTACTTCGTCGACCTCACGCACAAGCATCAAAGGTCCCGAAACTTCTTGTATGGTTCTATACTCTTTAGGCACTAAAACTCCTCCTCGCTTTTCAAGGTTTCCGCAAGCTCATTCACCAGTTTTTTATGAATACGCTCGTATTCGTCGTCTACTTTATCTTCGGTTATATACTTAAATCTTCCGATTGCTTCTCTCACCGGTAGTTGTGCGATGCGTGCTATGTCTGCGCCCTTATCCAGCGTTTCAAGCGCCATATCGTAATACCCTTCAATCAGTTTCATCATCAAGTGTTGTTTTTTGAGTGACGTGTAGGTGTCCACATCATGAAAGGCAAGCTGGTGCAAAAAGTCTTCACGTATTGAGCGTGACGCCTCCATTTTAAGCCTGTCCGAGGCAGAAAGTGCGTCCATACCGACAAGCCTGACGATTTCTTCCAGTGCCGCTTCGTCCGACAGTAAGGTCAACATTTTTTGCCTGAGCCGGGTCCAGTCCGCCGCCACGTTTTCGTTAAACCAGTCGCCCAGACTTTCCGCATAGAGTGAATAACTTGTCAACCAGTTGATAGCCGGAAAGTGACGTTTATAGGCAAGTGAGGCGTCCAGACCCCAGAAAACCTTGACAATGCGTAGTGTCGCTTGTGAAACCGGCTCTGAAATATCGCCACCCGGAGGGGAAACCGCACCAATAACCGATAAGGCACCCTCGCGATCGTCGGAACCCAGAGAAATGACTTTGCCGGCTCTTTCATAAAACTGTGCCAAACGACTGCCGAGGTAGGCAGGGTACCCTTCTTCACCGGGCATTTCTTCAAGCCTGCCGGACATTTCCCGTAATGCCTCTGCCCAGCGGGAGGTGGAGTCGGCCATTAAAGCCACCGAATAGCCCATATCGCGGAAGTATTCCGCAATCGTTATGCCGGTGTAAATGGAGGCTTCACGAGCCGCAACGGGCATGTCGGAGGTGTTGGCAATGAGCACCGTCCTGTCCATTAAGGATTTGCCTGTGTGCGGGTCGATAAGCTCCGGAAATTCATTCAAAACATCTGTCATTTCATTGCCGCGTTCACCGCAGCCAATGTATACGACAATATCCGCCTCTGCCCATTTGGCCAGCTGGTGCTGTGTGACTGTTTTACCGCTGCCGAACGGACCCGGGATAGCTGCGACACCGCCTTTTGCAATGGGTAAAAGCGTGTCAATAACTCTTTGCCCGGTTATCAGCGGCCTGTCGGGCGACATCTTCCTTTTATAAGGTCTGCCTTGGCGCACAGGCCATTTTTGCATGAGCATGACACTTACTTCTTCATTATTTTGACTGTTAATTATACAAATAGAGTCTGTTACTTTGTAATCGCCCTCAAGTATTGTTTTAACGGTGCCGGATACGCCGGGTGGTACCATTATTTTTTGAGTTACGACGTCGGTTTCTTTGACTGTTCCGAGAATATCTCCTTGCTCGACGACGGAGCCTTGACTTACGCTCGGTACAAAGTGCCAGAGCGTCTCCCTATTTAATGAAGGTACTTCAATCCCCCTGGGTAAATGGTTACCAACCATTTCCCTAATGACATTAAGCGGTCTTTGGATGCCGTCAAAAATACTGCTGATAAGGCCGGGGCCCAGTTCCACACTCAGCGGAACACCTGTGGATTCAACCGGCTCACCTGTTCCAAGCCCGGATGTTTCTTCATAAACCTGAATAGAGGCTTCGTCACCGTGCATTTCAATGATTTCACCGATAAGACGGCTGTCGCTCACGCGCACAACGTCAAACATATTGGAATCTCTCATACCCGACGCCACAACAAGCGGACCGGATATTTTGGATATTTTGCCTATGCTCATATAAACACTCGCCTTTCTTGCGGACCGTAAAATTCAGTCCTCTTGCTTTTGAAGAGATGATTGCCGTCCCTGTTTTATTTATGTATCCGAAAAAATGTCGGAGCCGACTGCTTGTTCAACAGACTTACTGACACTTTTCATGCCGAGCCCTGTATTGCCTTTGACGCCCGGAATCGGCACAATAACCGGTAAGGGTAGTTCCCTGTAGCGGTCGAGTTCCGCAGTGATTTGTGACGCCAACAGCTCGGTGATATAGATAACCGCAAAGCCGCCATCCACTATTTTGCGGATTGTTTTTATAGCGGCTTGGGGATCATCAACGGGGAAAATGCTCAACCCAAGGCTAGCAAAGCCATAAATGCTGTCTTTGTCTCCTATAGCGGCAATTTTATACATAAACATTCCTCACTCTCTTCCGAATGATCTCTGCAGGAATGTTATTAAGCTTTGCGGAAAGAATAATGCGGGCATTCTTAATTTCCGTATCCTTATTAATATAATAGGCGACAATTGGGTCGAGACTGAAAGCTGTAAATCTTGCACGCTGAACCTTTTCGGCAACAGCATCATCGCACCATTTTTCAAATTCTACGGCACCGACCTCCAGCTGTTCAGCCGCCCCTTCGACAAACGATGTTGACAGATAATTGATCAGTTCGGTTTCACCGGAAAGGGCCGCTTCAATAAGTTCATCGTTGTCCAAAATTTCACTTTCACACATGGCTCGGTGCATAAAGTCTGCGTCCTTGCCCATTTTTGCGCAGCGAACGGCAGTTTTGATATTCACCGCAGCGTTATTTAATTGCGTTATTTCCAACAGCAGCGCACTGCCCGAACTTTTTGACATCTGAAGTTTTGTATTTAAAGCCGCAACATCCAAAACAATGTCGGCACGCCTACCACTTTTGAGGCGAACAACAGCATCGTAAGCTGCCTCCGCCGGCGCTTGCATATATTCCGGCAGCAATTCAAAGTGCTTTGCGTCTACAGCTTCGTCGATAAGCGCTGCAGGCACCACCGAAGGCGTTACAAAAAATATAGACGAGGCTTCATTTGAAAACATCGCTTTAAGAGCCGCCTTTAGGTTATGAAAGTCGTTAGAGATAATCAGCGCGTCCACTTCATTAATATCCGGCACGGCTTCGGTAATGAGCTGCCATGTTTTTTGGCTTTCATGTTCAAGCATCTCGGTAAAATCCGTACTACCGTCTTCAGGTGCCTTCCAGCCATTGTCGGCCAAAATTCTCAATGCGTCTTTATAGTTTGGCGCAGAGATAAGCTGTTCGGTATCCGCAGCCGAAAGTAGTGCGTTTTCGTTTGCTCTGACTCTTCCTACACCATAGGCATATTCGGTTTCACGCACAGTTCTCACCGCCGTTCGTTAAAAAATAATTGAGCAATTTTTTCTTTGAGTTCGTCGTGGCTTTCTTCAAGCAAGGCGTCAAAAGTACAGTTCATTTCAATATCCCCGTAAACGAGGATAAAGCCATCTGCAATGGCAGCGGGCTCCATAC
>JAAYFA010000151.1 GCA_012728445.1 Clostridiales bacterium
AAATCAGCCAGGCGAAAGCCATTGCCGCGGATGAACAGAATATCAAAGCGAAAGCCAAAAATGAAGCGGTAAGTATTGTAACACAGGCAAGAGAAACCGCTCAGAGGACACAAGAAGATACTGAAAGTAAAATAAGCGTTTTAATCGCTAAAGCGGAAGAAATAGCCAAAAAGAAAGTTTTTGCCGCAAACGAAGAAGCCGATGCCACTCTTTCCGCCGCACAGATAAGGTCAAATCAACTTGTTGATTCACACAGTATCACCCTAGCGGCCAAGGACAGCGCCGCAGCCATCAAAAAGCAGACACAAGAAGAAGCGGACGCAATCCTCGAAAAGGCAAAAGAGCAAGCAGAGCAACTTCTCCACTCGGCGAAGAACGAAAAGGAGCAAGAAATCCTCTCCACAAAGGAAAGAGCGGATAAATTGATGGTTGAAGCCGAAAAATGGTCCGCGGAGCTCAGGACTTCGGCAGGCAATTATGCCGAAAGAATCATGCGGGAAGCTAATGACAGTTCGACAGCCTGCGCCAACAAGGTAAACGAATCAAAGCAAAAAATAAGCGAAGCCATGCAAAAGGTCGGCAATATTACAAAAAGCGATAAAAGCCGGTAAGCTTGATAGCCGAAAGCTACATATAAAAATGAAGGGGACGAATTCATTCGTTTCCTTTTTTTATACCAACACGACAAAATCATCAAGTTTAAAAATAATTAAATATTGATAATTCTATTTTTATATGATATTATGTTAATGTTGTGCAGACGAAGCATAAGAACAGCTTTGTCAAACAATGAAAAATTTGATTGTGGAGGCAAACTAATGACGAACTCAAAAAAAGTATTCTCCCTGCTGATTGCCGTTTTTGTTCTGATATCTCTTGCAAGCGGGTGCTCAAAAGGTGACGGGGACCCTACGACAACCACTAAAAAAGAAGCCGAGACAAGTGTTCAGGATGCCGGTCCCCTCGCGAACACCACTAAAGACGATTATGAATACAGCGTTGACTCGAATGAAGTTGCGATAACAAAGTATATCGGGACAGAAAACAAGGTGATCATGCCCGATAAGATCCAAGACCTTCCTATAACAAAAATTGCGGAAGACGCCTTTAGCGGCAACAAAGATATCCAAAGCATCATTATCGCCGACCATGTCACGAGTATTGAAGGAAGCGTATTTTATGAATGTGAATCCCTGGCAAACGTGACCATACCAAGCGGTGTCACGAGAATCGGTTATAGTGCCTTTGCAAGGTGCACCGCTTTAACAAGCGTAATCATACCAAACGGTGTCACAAGTATTGAGAAAAACGCATTTAACAGGTGCTCCGCGTTGACAAGCGTAACCATACCGGACAGCGTGACGACTATCGGCGATTTTGCATTTTTGAGATGCTTTGCTTTGGCAAGCATCACCATACCGAACAGTGTAACAAGTATTGGGGAGAGCGCATTTAACAGGTGCACCTCTTTAACAAGCGTCACAATACCAAACAGCGTTACCAGTATCGGTGCTTCTGCATTTGAGGAGTGCACATCTTTGACAAACGTTACAATGCCCAACACCCTCACGGATATTGGCCAAGACGCTTTTCCGGCAACAGCCACCATTACAAAAGAGTAAGTTCATACATAAAACCTTATAGCGTAACAAAGCAAGAACACTTCAACAACCGCTACGCTGATTAAAGGCAGATAGATTGACCC
>JAAYFA010000302.1 GCA_012728445.1 Clostridiales bacterium
AGATATGATTGACCGTTCATTTTTCAATCACGTAGACCCCAACGGGCAGGATTTTAGATATAGAATTAACACAGCGGGCTATCAATTCGCCATTTGTGCCGAAAATATTGCCAAAAACTGCCCCGGTGCCATCATCGCCCATGAAGCATACATGAACAGCCAAAATCATAGAAACAACATTTTAGGGAGCACCGAACGTATAGGCATTGGCGTAAGAATGTGTGAAGAGACCATCCTGCAAACAGAGCTTTTTATTACGTATAAATAACAACAGGCAGGCAACCCGTTTACGCAGCCAAAACGCAATTTCCTAATTTAGTAAAACTGTTTATAATTCAGTGGCCTCAAAACAGGTTAACATTTTGAGGCCGCTGAATTTGTTTAGTTTGCCAATATTTAATTTTTTATTTATCGCTATAAAAATTCATATTGACATTTTTGATTAATAGCTATATCCTTTAGTCGACAATGAATTCTTTAGTTCATAGTAACTAATATATAAGTACTGTCAGGTTGTTATAATCCAAAGAATTACAGGAGACCATAACCATGAAAAAGAGATTTTTATTCGTTGGTATCTTTGTAGTCGTTATTATCTTAGGCTTGTCGGCTGCATTATTACTTGCCCCCAAAAATTCAACAAATGAGAAGTTAGACAAAGGGATAAGTGAATTGAAAATCAAGTGAAAATGGGCTTGTTGAGTACACCCTTGCAGTTGCCGCCTAAGAAATAGCACAAACGGATTTAAAGGTTGTTTTAGATGACAAATACAAGTATGAAACTGCAAAAGATTTTAGTGTAAAGTGGAATAGCTTTACAGGCGATTTAAAGAGCAATGCAAAAAGAATAACGGATAAAGAAAAAGCTACGGCACTAAGAAATAAAGAGCTTGAAAGCTTAGGGATTTTTGCACTCCCCTATCTGGTCGATGAATATAAATCGGGTGACGACACATGAGCGGATGTAATTCTTAGTTTATCTGCGAAAACGCCGGAAATAAAGGGCGAATATGTCAATAGCAAAGAGGTTGAAAAACTGATTAATGAAAACAGTCATATAATAAGTGACCTTCGAGCATAGTTAATCGGCAAAGGCAGAGCGAATAGAACTGTTTTGCAGCGGCGATGAAGAGGCGCTGCTGCAAGGGCAAAAAATTGGAATTGATGTATTTTTTGGCTGGGAGTATTCCTATCTCGGTACTGATTTTTTGACCTATGGGTTGGACAAAAATCGGTTGCTAAACCACCCCGATTTATTAGAGTTAGACGTGAATGACTATCTCGACTTTGTAAGAAGCGAAGGCGGCTTCGTCGTTCACGCACACCCGTTTAGAGAAGGTCGTCATATCGCGATGATTCGCTTATTCCCCCGCCAAGTAGACGCCATTGAGGTAACAAACGCAAACAGGAAGGACTTCGAAAATGAAAGGGCAAAGGAATTTGCTGAAAATTACGACCTTCTGCAAATAGTCGGTTCCGACAATCATCAAGGTGCTCAAGAAAGATTATGCGGGATTAAATTGAATAGACCTTTAACAGATATCATGGATATGATAAATGCAATCAAAAATAAAGAAACAGAATTTTTTACTGAACATCCTTAGATAGTCAATTACAAAACACTTTAGTCAACACGGGAGACGGTTGAGCTTTCCCCACTATCTCCATATGTTTTACGGAGGGCCATGATGAAAACGGATTTCACCAAAAAGGAAAATAGGAACTATTGGCTGAGGCATCCAACCTTGGGTGACCCTTCTTTTGACACCTTTGAAAAGCTAGGGAATACGGTTCATAAATCTGAGCCGCCATATGAATGGGGAGTAAACGGCTCTTTATTTGTCGACCCTAAAACCGGGCATTTTTATTTATATGGCGGCATCTATCCATACGGATATGCAACGAGCCAAACCAATCCGACCAGGTTTTTAATATACAAATCCACTGACGATGGAAAGACTTGGGTAAATTTAGGGTACGGTTTTGAGTTAGGGTTTAAATTTGACGGCCATCAATCCGCTTCGGACGGCTGCCCTGATGTGGTGATGTGCTATGATGAAAAAGAAGACACCTATTGGTTATGTTATGACTGGGCTGACAATAATATAACATGGGAAAACGCTCATAAAAGTAACAACTCTTCTGACTCCGGTGCGGCATTGGCTTGGGCGAAATCTCCGGAAGGCCCATTCAAAAGGCTAGAAAAACCTTTTTTCAGCAATAATGAACAGTATGGAAAACTCGGTATATTTTCCCGCGGATATGCTTCAACTTTATTAAAACGAAAGAGCGACTGGATTGCCTTCACTCTTTTGGATTCAGGTAAACATTTTTCATGGGGGCTTGCCTGCATGACGGCAAAAACCCCTAACGGGCCTTGGTCTCAACCGGTTCTTTTACTGTCACCCGAAAGGCCTGAATATTACCCCGCGCCCGTCGAGTTTCACCCTTGTTTCACCACGGAAAATAAAGTCTACGCCCCCGCAACTTCCGTATCAAAAAACAGAAATTATCAAGCGGTGTTTTCAGCAAGCTTGGAACGCTCCCACCTTCCTTCCTCCTGGTGTTTGGCATCCGACGGCGGTGTTTGGCACAGCCGCATGATGGCGGATGAAAAATACGGCATTTGGGGGCAGACAATTCACGGTTTTGTGCACAAAAATGATTTTTTTGTTATGTACCCTGCAAAAGATGAGAGAGGTTTCGGAACCTTGTCCGTCGCAAAAAGAAAGTGGGATGAGCCTTTCAGCGACGGTTTCACATTTTCCGGCCATGCGGATAAATCTATTTCACCATTATTAGTGTCCTACAAAGATTTTGTCTTAGATGCGGAATTTGATTTCACAGGCACAATAGAAATTGTATTTGATTATGCAGGGATACTGGGCCCGGATAAACACGACTCGGACGCGTCACCGCATAAGCAATCCTTATCGTCCTACTATGCATTGGTGTTAAAAGAAACAAATGAATATAAATTGATTTATAAAGATCAATTTGCAAAGGAAGATGTCCTTTTTGATGGTTCCTGCGAAGGAAAAATAAAAAGTGTTACGATTGCAAAATCAAATGAAACTGTTGATATTATCATGAACGGAAAAAATGTAGCTGGCGCCGGCATCCGTACATCAAGCAAAAACCCGATAGCAATTGTTGCACACGAGTTTTCTGTATTAAATTGTGCAAAGTTTGAAATTGAAGGTGAAAGGCTGCCGTACATACTTAAATATAATTCGCACGATGCTATATTGAACGCCGGTCAGGCAATTCAAAATTGGGACGATGAAAAAACGCTTGATTTTCATGCAGATGAACACTTCACGGGCGAGGGAAAAGTCAAAGCAAAGTGGAATATTATCGGGAACAAGTTTAGTGTGTATTCCCCTAAATCACCAAAGTTGGGCGTTATGGAGATTTGGGTTGACGGATGCCTGTTTGGTACGGCAAATTTGAATTCCGCAGTTGACGAACTTTCAAAGCCGGTTTACTCTGTTGTTTCCCTTGAGCAAGGCAACCATAGTGTGGAGTTAAGGCCTTTTACAGGTAAAATTGCGGTTGATATTCTTGAAGTGGAAGGAAATTGCACTTCGGTTAATTAAATGTACAAAAAACACCACGGCCTCAAAACGAAAAATCGTTTTGAGGCCGCTTGATTTATATAACTTATCGAACTCTTACTTCGTGGCCTTAATCGCTGCTTGTGCTGCTGCCAAACGGGCAATCGGCACGCGGAAGGGTGAGCAAGAAACGTAGTCGAGGCCGATATTGTGGCAAAACTCAACCGTAGCAGGGTCGCCACCGTGCTCGCCGCAAATACCAAGTTTGATGTTGGGGCGGGTCTTGCGGCCCAGTTCAACAGCCATCTTCATCAACTTGCCAACACCTTTTTGGTCCAGTGTGCCAAATGGATCGAATTCAAAAATTTGTGTGTTGTAGTAAGCGTCGAGGAAAGAAGCTGCGTCGTCACGGCTAAAGCCAAAGGTCATCTGAGTCAGGTCGTTGGTACCGAAGCTGAAGAACTCCGCTTCCGTCGCGATTTCATCCGCTGTAAGAGCAGCGCGCGGAATTTCTATCATAGTGCCGACCATATACTTCAGTTCTACACCGGCAGCAGCAATAAGCTTGTCTGCCGTTTTCGTGACAACATCTTTAACATACTTGAGTTCTTTGACTTCGCCGACGAGCGGAATCATAATCTCCGGCACGACGTTGAAGGTGGGGTGTGATTTGTTCACCTTGATGGCGGCATTGATAATAGCCGTTGTCTGCATCTCTGCAATTTCAGGGTACGAAACAGTCAGACGGCAACCGCGGTGACCCATCATGGGGTTAAACTCGTGGAGTGACGTAATAACCGCTTTCAAATCCGTATCGGTCATGCCAAGCTCCAGAGCGATTTGCGCGATGTCCTTGTCCTCGGTGGGCAGGAACTCATGCAAAGGCGGGTCAAGGAAGCGAACAGTCATCGGACGGCCTTCGAGTGCGATAAACATCGCCTCAAAGTCGCCTTGCTGGTAAGGCATAATCTTAGCAAGCGCTTTTTTGCGTGCTTCGACTTCTGTAGCAACAATCATTTCACGCATAGCCTTGATGCGGGTTGCTTCAAAGAACATATGCTCTGTACGGCAAAGGCCAATGCCTTCGGCGCCAAAATTAACCGCTTGGATGGTATCACGCGGAGAGTCTGCATTGGTGCGGACCTTTAAGGTTCTTCTGGCATCTGCCCAAGACATAAATAGGTCAAAGTTACCGGTAATAGTTGCCGGAACTGTTGGGATGGATCCTGCATAAATTTTGCCGGTGGAACCGTCAAGGGAAATGTATTCGCCACGGTTATATTTTTTGCCACCGAGCTCGAAGTAACCCTCACTCGCGTGCATTTTAATGTCGCCGCAGCCGGAAACGCAGCAAACGCCCATGCCGCGTGCAACAACAGCCGCATGCGAGGTCATGCCGCCGCGAACGGTAAGAATACCTTGCGCGACTGCCATGCCTTCGATGTCTTCGGGAGAAGTTTCAAGTCTTACAAGAACAACTTTTTCGCCGAGCTCGCTCTGGTGGACGGCTTCTTCAGCAGTGAAAACAACAATTCCACTCGCCGCGCCGGGTGATGCCGCAAGACCGGTACCGATTACGGTGGTCGCCGCAAGTGCTTTTACGTCAAACTGCGGGTGCAGAAGGGCGTCCAGCTGTTTGGGTTCAACACGCAGAACCGCTTCTTCTTCGGTAATCATCTTTTCTTCCACAAGGTCCACCGCGATTTTCAAAGCGGCTGTTGCGGTACGCTTACCGCCTCTGGTCTGTAGGATGTAGAGCTTGCCGTTTTCGATGGTGAACTCCATATCCTGCATATCTTTATAATGCTTTTCAAGTCTGTCGGCTATTGCGGCAAATTCCGCATAGATTTCAGGCATTTCTTTTTTAAGTTGGGAAATTTGATTGGGTGTACGGATACCGGCCACAACATCTTCGCCCTGTGCGTTAAGCAGATATTCGCCGAACAGTGCGCTTTCGCCTGTTGCCGGGTCACGCGTGAACGCAACGCCCGTGCCGGAGTTGTTATTCAGGTTACCAAAAACCATCGCTTGCACATTTACTGCCGTGCCCCAAGAATAAGGGATGCCATTCATACGACGGTAAGAGTGCGCACGTGGATTATCCCAAGAACGGAAAACAGCTTTGACGGATTCCATCATTTGCTCTTTTGGGTCACTCGGGAAATCGACACCTTTGTTCTTTTTGTAGTATGCCTTGAACAGAGCAACCATTTCTTTCATGTCGGCTGCGGTGAACTCGCTGTCTTCCTTAATGCCGCGTGCGTGCTTCATATCATCAATGATGACTTCAAATTCCTTTTTGTTGAGTTCCATCACGACATCGGAGAACATTTGGATAAAACGACGATAAGAGTCGTAAACAAAACGCTCAAACTCGGGGTCCGAATTACCTGCAATGAGCCCTGCCGCAACATCGTCGTTAAGACCAAGGTTGAGGATTGTATCCATCATACCGGGCATGGATGCACGTGAGCCGGAACGTACGGAAACAAGCAGTGGGTTGGCTTTGTCACCGAATTTTTTACCGGTCTCTCTTTCCATTTCAGCAAGCGCTATGTCTGTTTCGCTCTGGATGTCATCGGCGATTACCTTGCCGTCGTCATAGAAACGCGTGCAAGCCTCGGTTGAAATAGTGAAACCGAGCGGAACCGGCATACCGAGCTTTACCATTTCGGCAAGGTTCGCACCTTTACCGCCTAGTAGATTCCTCATCGAGCCATCGCCCTCTTGGAAAAGATAAACATACTTGTGTGCCATTAATTTCTTACCTCCATATATTGTTTACATAAACTATGTACATGACTGTATCGGGCATTCGGTTACACACCGTCAAGTGCTTGACGCACTTTAAATACCCGCATTGAATTATAACAGATTTGGGGTAGAAATACTATACATTTTTCTTATAAAGATAGCAGATGGGTCATAGATATTTTGTGGACAATCCCTCATCCCCCTCGTCAAAA
>JAAYFA010000032.1 GCA_012728445.1 Clostridiales bacterium
CCTTTTATCCTGCTCGCTCGTCCGTTTAGACGGCCCTTTTGTTCGGCCACCGGCACTGCGGATCTTTTTTGAATAATGCCGTGCGGATAAGAGGGAGTTGATGTTGCTGTCGTCATAAATCCTGCCGTCTTGGCTTACGGTAACTGCTTTTTTTGCCAAGCACATCGCCGCAAGGCCATAGTCTTGTGTGATGACAATATCACCGGGTTCAATCATGTTCACCAGTGCAAAATCAACGCTGTCCGCTCCTTTAGAAACCGTGATGGTTCGTGCCCCTTCCTTTTCAAACACATGGGACGTGTCGCAAAGGATGATACACTCAATGTTATTCTCTTTGGCGGCAAGTACGGTAATATCCACCACCGGACAGCCGTCCGCGTCAATAAGTATTCTCATGTGTTTATCTCACTTATCAGCTTCGAAATACCGGTTTCAAAATCTACCCCGTAGCGGACATCGGTTCCGGCATCCTTGGTACGTTGTATACTCCCACAAGTAAAATCAACAGCGATTTGCGCAGAATTCGCAAGGGAATGCCCCTTTAAATACGCCGCAAGCAAGGTGCTGGCAAAAATGTCACCGGTGCCGTGGTAGTTACCGCTGATTCTGTTCGAAAACGCGTATTGAACCATGTCTGTCTCTTTATCATAGCTTGCCGCGCCAAGCGTGTCCTCGTCGAACATGACGCCGGTGATGACGACCTTTGACGGCCCGAGTGCGCTGAGCCCATGCAATAGTCCTTCAATATATTTTGAGGTGCAAATACCCGCATAGTATTCCTGACCGAGCATAAAAGCGGCTTCCGTCATATTTGGTATAATAATATCTGCCTTTGCACAAAGCCCGGCCATTTCCCGTGCAAAGTTCATATCAAAAACGATGTACATTTTACCGTTGTCCGCCATGGCAGGGTCCACAAGGACCACACATTCATCGCGACGAAAAGTATCGATAAAATCTTTAACGATGGCAATCTGTTCAAAGGAACCTAAAAAACCGCTGTATATTGCGGCGAATTTTAAATCAATAGCTTCCCAATGCTTTGCCATCGCTCGCATATTTTCGGTTAAGTCCTTATACGTGTAGCCCTCAAAACCATCCGTATGGGTGGAAAGCACAGCCGTGGGTATCACGGCGGTTTCAATCCCCGCGGCGGAAAGGATTGGCAGCGCGACAGTCAAAGAGCATTTTCCAAAACCGGAAATGTCGTGGATTGCCGCGACTCGTTTTTGCCTAGGCATAAATGTAACCTCCCTGCAATTCTTCGAATAATATACCATAGCAATCTTTAAAATACAAGACGACGCCTTTTGTATAAAGGTATGTCCAATCGAATTTTCTTGTGTACTTATTGTTCGTAAAGTGATACAATATAGCCATAAAATAAAGAAAGGAGAGCTAAAAAATGGATATAAAAAAAATATTGAGCTGTGTTGACCATACTTTGCTTTCTGTAACTGCCACTTGGGAGGAAATACGGGGAATTTGCGATGACGGCATCAAATACAGGACTGCGAGTGTCTGCATCCCGCCTTCTTTTGCAAAAATTGCAAAGGATTATGTAGGCGACAAACTCACGATTTGCACCGTTATTGGTTTCCCAAACGGCTACAACACGACTGCAACGAAACTATTTGAAACACAAGATGCGCTACAAAACGGCGCAGATGAAATCGACATGGTACTCAACATCGGCGAACTAAGACGAAAAACTACGACTACATATGGAACGAAATTAAGACGCTGAAAACCATGTGTGGTGACAAGATTTTGAAAGTTATTATTGAAACTTGTTTGCTAAGCGAAGACGAAAAAATCAAGATGTGCGAACTGGTCACCGGGGCCGGTGCCGACTATATCAAAACCTCCACCGGTTTTTCAACAGGTGGCGCGACAAGGGAAGACATCAAACTCTTCGCCGCACACATCGGTCCAAACGTAAAAATCAAAGCCGCAGGCGGCATAAAAAGCCTACAGGACGCACAAGACTTCATTGATTTGGGCGCCTCAAGGCTCGGCACCAGCTCGATAGTAAAAATATTGAAGAAACAAGAAGTGGAAGAATACTGACGAGTAGAGAAGCAGTAGTGGAACGCGGCTCCCGCCGTGTGAAGCGATGGAGAAGCAATAGGAGTTACGGTTCCTCAAAAATAAAAAATCTGCGCTTTCAACTCTTCTCCCATCGTTCCCCAATCGCTTCCCCATCGCTTCTCAAACGTCTCCCATCGCTTCTCA
>JAAYFA010000270.1 GCA_012728445.1 Clostridiales bacterium
ACCGCTCTTACCAAATATGATGAGCAGCTTGTCCGGCGGTTGATTGAGAAGGTTACAGTTTACGAGGACAAATTTACTGTGGAATTTAAGTCTGGATTGACGGTGGATGTCGTTGAATAATGTTGAAAACGAGCAAGGCACTCTACGAAAATTACAACGCAGGGTGCCTTACTTCATTTTGCTTTAACTTCAAATATTGATCCCACTCTGCGATATTCAAGTTTTTCGTAATACGGGTCAACATCGCTCATCACATAAATCGGTTGATTTGGAAAGTCCTTGAACACCCGTTCCATAAGGGTTTTACCTATTCGCTTTCCCCGATGTGTTTTTCTTACAAGCAAATCATATATATAAACACCGAAACCATCGTCTTCCCGGCAGCGCGCATAACCGCATACAAGGTTTTCATCATAAACGATATATGTGATGCTTGATTCAAGTGCTTTTATGTATTTACTGCGACCAACCGGTCCGTGATAATCAATCCAGTCATCTCCCTCATCGATGAGCAAATCAAAAAGCAAAGTTTCATCTGCTTTACTGTATTGTCTAATTTCCATTCATTTCACCACCTATTTTACGCATTTCCTGAAATCAGCAAGCAAGAAAACCGCCTCAAACATTTCATCCGAACGCAAGTCGAAAACAATAGGAAAGTATATCTATGCCACATCATTTTATAGTACTCGTTTCAAAAAACTCAATTGTTCGTTAATAGCCTTACTAAAAAACTCTCCCCTATATATATCGAAATGGCCAACAGGATATTTGATTACAGTCGCTTTCTCTCCCAGGATTTCCGCTACTTTCTTGTAAGAATCAGGTGAAACTGTGGTGTCTTTCTCACATACCAGAATCAGTACCGGGCATTTGACATTCTCAGCCACCTTGGCAACATCTGGTCCTTGCAGCATGAGCATACTCCTGCCACAAATCCCATTTATAAAATGCTCTGAATTAGACATCAAACTTCGGTAACCTTCCAATGCTCCAGGAGCATTAAGCATAGCAAAGGATCCGGGTTTGCCAACTGCAGGGATGAAGTGAGTAGATAATCCAAACCTGGAACGCCCTTTATCTCTCTGAGCATGCATGAAGAGTTTAAGAAAATAACCAATGCCCTCTCTTTGATAAATTAACTTATCATCCTTGCCATGATCCAGACTGGGACACTGGGATATGACCCCTGCAATTTTCTCATCTTCTGCTGCGATAATTATTCCGTATCTTCCTGCCGCTGAAGTACTCCATAAAACAATTTTGTTTTCATCAATATTTTCTTGGTTTCTGGCATAATCGATTACAGCTCTCAGATCTTCCATTTGTTTGATTCCGTTAATAAGCTGCCTGGGTTCTCCGCCGCTTTCTCCAAAATAACGATAATCATAAGTAATAGCAGCCACACCAATATCTACAAATTTAAGGGCATAATCTTCTAAAACAGCATCTTTTGTTCCGCAAAATCCGTTACTAAGAATTACGCATGAGACCGGTTTCACTATATCTTCCGGCAGATATAGCCACCCGCTGATAAATGTATCATCTATTGGAATATTGATGTTTTGGCGGCATATTGGAGTCCTTTTATCTTTATGTCCCTTGTTGATAACCTCAGCTTCAATTGATAAAAATGGACTAAAAATCACTACAGCCAAGTAGCATAATACCAGCCCAATAATAATTACAAAAATCTGAATTGCCATAAGTAACACCACCTTTCAACTATCCACAAAAAGATACTAAGCTATCCATTAAAGTTTCAGCCGCCCTGAAAAATGCAGCACCACACGCTGTTGAATCCATAGTATCATCTCCGTTCATTTGGAAGAAAATTATAATATATACCTATTCTCTACCAACATCCAACCTGAACACACAACCTCAAAAAATCTCGAAAAAACATCTAACCTGACCACTTGACTATCAAATACTGCCATTATGGACTTGTTTCCACGAAGCGATTTTTTC